>JAFMRN010000294.1 GCA_017354065.1 Solirubrobacterales bacterium | reverse complement strand
TGTGGCGATGTTGCCGGTCGCCCCGGCGGGCACGGGGCAGCCGCCGAGCTCGCCGAAGCTCGACTCGAAATTCTCGACGCCGGCCTCCAGCGCGGCCAGCACGTTCGCCAGCCCCTGCCCCCGCGTGTTGTGGAAGTGCGCGGTCAGCTCGACCCCGGGCAGGCGCTCACGCGCCAGCTCGAAGAACTCGCGCACCTGGCGCGGGTTTGCCATCCCGGTCGTGTCGCCGAAGCCGAGCTCCGTGGCTCCTGCCTCGGCGAGTTGCTCAGCCAGGTCCAGCACACGGACTGGATCGACCCGGCCCTCGTACGGGCATCCGAAGGACGTGGCGATCACGGCCTCAATGCCGAGCCCGTCAGCGCGCCGAAAGACGCGACGAAGCCCCGCGAGCGACTCGGCGGTCGAGCGCCGCACGTTCTTCTGGTTGTGGGTCTCAGATGCCGAGAGAAAGCCGCTGATCTCGTGAAAGCGATCGCGGAAGGCGAGCGCATTGTCGAGACCGCGCTCGTTCGGGATCAGCACGCTGCCGGACACTCCGGGCGGCAGCCGCACGGCCGCCAGCACCTCGGCCGCATCTGACAGCTGCGGGATCACGTCGGCGCGGACGAAGCTGGTCAGCTCGATCCGCTTCAAGCCGCTGGCGGCCAGCAGCTCGATCAGCTGCACCTTGGTCTGGGTCGGGATTATCTCGGGCTCGTTCTGGAAGCCGTCACGCGGGCCGACCTCACGAATCTTGACGCTCTCCACGGCGTTAACCTTATGCGCATGCGTGGCCCGGTGGTGGTGCTTGCAGGCGGCACCGGCGGTGCGAAGCTCGCCCGGGGGATGGCCGACGTCGTAGACGACCTGGTCGTGATTGCCAACACCGGTGACGACGTTGAGATCCACGGCGGCTATGTCTCCCCCGACCCGGACCTGATCAGCTTCTGGCTGGCCGACCGGATCAACGACCGCGGCTGGGGCCTTGAGGGCGACACCTTCAACACGATGGACGGGCTCAGGGAGCTCGGCCAGGAGGTCTGGTTCAACCTCGGCGACCGTGATCTGGCGCTGGCGATCTGGCGCGCGCAGCGGCTGGCGGCCGGAGAGCGGCTGACGTCCATCCACGCCGACGCCTCAAAGGCGATCGGCGTGGCCGCAAGTGTGCTGCCTATGAGTGACCTCCCGGTCCGCACCCGGGTGGCCGCGGGCGGCCGCTGGTGGCCGATCCAGGAATATTTGATCCGTAGCGGCTGGCCGGCGGTTGAGGACGTGCAGTTCCACGGCGCGCGCCAAACGACCCCGGAGGTGCTGGCGGCGCTGGCCGGCGCGCGGGCGATCGTGATCGGCCCGTCCAACCCGGTGATCTCGATCGGCCCGATGCTGGCGATCCCGGAGCTGGCGGCGGCGCTGGCGAACGCCACGGCGCCGCGCGTCGCCGTCAGCCCGATAGTCGACGGGCGAGTGCTGAAGGGACCGACCGCGGCGTTCATGCGCTGGCGCGGCGTGGCGCCTGACAACGCGGGCGTCGCGGCCCGGTATGAGGGCCTGATCGACGGCATCGTGGCCGACGCCACGGTGCCCGGCGTTGTCACGGCCGTGAAGGAACTGGGTATGGATGATGCGGCCAAACGCACATATTTGGCCCGGGAAACCCTGAGGTTTGCCGACCAAGTAGCCTCACTGCGCCGATGAGGACCGTCGCAGTGCTACCGATCAAGACCCTGGCCCACGCGAAGACGCGGCTGGCTGATGAGCTCACGTCCGGACCGCGCCAGGCCCTGGTTGAGGCGATGTTCTCCGACGTCCTGACCGCGCTGCGCCGGACATCCGCGATCGATCGCGTGGTCGTGGTCAGCGCCGACAACGGCGTGCAGCGGATCGCCGGCGGCCACGGCGCCGAGGTGCTGGAGGACACTGACAGCGGCCATTCCGACGCTGCCGCGGTCGGGATCGCCTGGGCGCTGGAGCAAGGGGTTGAGCGCGTGCTCCTGGTCCCCGGTGACACGCCGCTGCTCGACCCCGGCGAGCTAACCGAGCTGCTGGCGATGCCTACCGATGACCGCTCGGTGCTGATCGTGCCTGACCGCCACGGGCCGGGCACCAACGCGCTGTTGCTGACCCCGCCGGACGCGCTGGCGCCGAGCTTCGGTGAGGGCAGCGCCCAGCGCCACTACAGCACGGCGGCCGAGCAGGGAACCGCGGCCCAGATCGTGTCCGTCTCCACGCTCGCCCTGGATGTCGACACGCCGGAGGACCTGACGGCGCTGTCAGAGACCCTGGCCGCACGACACGGCGGCGCGGCGCACACGCGGGGGATGCTGAACCAGCTGCAGAGAAGCCGTGGCTAGCATCCGTTGCGTTCCGGTCCAGGGGATTGAGGAGATCACCCCCGGCTTTGACCTGGCGGCGGCGATCGCCGCCCGCGCGAACATCGAGCACGGCGACATTCTGGTCGTCGCCCACAAGGCGATCTCCAAATCGGAGGGCGCGACCCGGAAGCTGTCCACCGCGCACGTCGCCCAGCAGGCGCGCGCGCTCGGTCTGGTGCTGGACAAGGACCCGCGGCTCGTGCAGGTGATCCTCGATGAGTCAAAGGCGGTGGTGCGCGCTGAGCGCGGCGTGCTGATCACCGAGACCCATCACGGGTTCGTGTGCGCGAACGCGGGTGTCGATGCCTCTAATTTGGGCAGCGAGGATGAGGTTCTGCTGCTGCCCCGCGATCCGGACGCGTCCGCCAGCGTGCTGCGACGTGGGGTCGCCCGGCTGACCGGCGTGACCCCGGGCGTGGTGATCTCGGACAGCTTCGGCCGCGCCTGGCGGACCGGTCAGGCCGATGTCGCGATCGGCGTGGCCGGGCTCGCGCCGCTCGAGGACTGGCGCGGGCGCTCAGACCCCTACGGGCGCGAGCTGCACGCGACGGTGATCGCCGTGGCCGATCAGATGACCGCCGCGGCAGACCTCGCGCGGCGCAAGGACAGCCGCCAGCCGGTGGTGTTGATCCGCGGCGCCGGCCGGCACGTGCTGGCAGAGGACGGGCCCGGTGTGGCGCCGCTGCTGCGCGACCGGGAAAGCGATCTATTCCGGTAAGGCTGGTGCCCCGACGGCGTGAAAGCCTCCGTCCACGTGCAGGATCTCGCCGGACACCGCCCGCGCCAGGTCCGAGAGCAGGAACAGCACCGGGCCGGC
>JAFMRN010000007.1:14775-19117 GCA_017354065.1 Solirubrobacterales bacterium | reverse complement strand
CGAGTCCCAGCGCTGGCTCGTCCGGTGGCGCGGGTTATGGCGCCAGCGGCTCCGGCTCCGGCTCCGGCTCCGGTTCCGGTTCCGCCGGTGCGGCCGCCGCGAAGTCCGGCGGGACGCTCAGCACCAAGCACAACGCCAAGCTCGGCACGATCCTCGCGGTCGGTCCCAAGCACATGACCGTGTACCTGTTCGCCAAGGACGCCAAGGGCAAGTCAGCCTGTTCCGGTGCCTGCACCAGTGCCTGGCCGGTCGTCGGAAAGGTCACCGCCGGGGCCGGTGTGAAGCGTGGGCTGCTGGGCACGATCAAGCGCTCTGACGGCAGCACCCAGGCGACCTACGCCGGGCATCCGCTCTACACCTATGCATCGGACGGTGGCGCCGGCGACACCTACGGCCAGGCGATCGACTCCTTCGGCGCGTACTGGTACGTGCTGTCCGGGGCCGGCAAGCAGGTCGGCAAGAGCTGATCTGCCCGGGGCTGATCGCTATCCTTCGGCTCCCCGCCCTCTTAGCTCAGTTGGTAGAGCACTTCCATGGTAAGGAAGGGGTCAGCAGTTCGAGTCTGCTAGAGGGCTTTTCGGGATGATCGAAGCGCAGGTACTCGGGCCGGATGAGTGGCGGGTTTGGCGCCACTTGCGGCTGGAGGCGCTGGAGGAGGCCGAGGGGGCGTTCAGGGCGACCCTTGCGCAGTGGATCGGCCCTGGGGACACCGAAGAACGCTGGCGTGCGCGTCTTTCTGACGTTCCGCTCAATATCGTGCTCCGCTCCGACGGCGCACCAGTCGGGATGGTGGGCGCCCGCGTTCGGAAGGACGACACCGTCGAACTCATTTCGATGTGGGTTGCCCCCTTTGCGCGTGGTCGTGGTGTTGGCGATGCCGCCGTGCGGGCCGTCGTGTGTTGGGCTGGACCGCGGGAGGTGGTGTTGCATGTCAAGCCCGACAACGAGCCTGCGATCGCGCTGTACGAACGCCACGGGTTTGTCGACGCAGGCCAATCGCCAGAGGCCGCGGATGAAAGACTCATGCGCCGCCCACAAGACGCTGCCAACTAGCCGGACGTGTGGAACGTGGGGCCCGAGCGGGCTTACCCGCAGCGTAAACTTGTTGCGATGGCGGTTACCAACAGCAGACGGGTTCAACTGATCTCGGACTCTGACGACACGCTCCGGGTGCCGGCCGACGTCACCGACCTGCTTGGCGACGAAGCGCAGCTTGAAATCGGGCCCGGGGCGGAGGTCACGCTCCGGCCAGCGAAGCTCGATAGCCGGAAGCTGGCGGCATCGGTGAAGCCCCTTGAGAGCATCGACCAGCTCAAGAAGTCGACAACTCCGCTCACCGCCGAAGAGCGTAAGGCGCTGGACGACTTCCTGGCCGGATGACCCCCGACGAGGTGCCGGCCGGGCCGCTCCTCGTCGACACGGACGTGGTCTCTTGGCTCGCGCTGGACGAAGCACGTGCTGACGATTTCGGGACGCTGATGCTCGGGCACGAATTCTTTGTCAGCTTCGTGACGGTGGCAGAGGTGAGGACTCTGCTCGCGATGGATACGTTGACGGACGCCAAAAGAGAGGCGCTGAGCACGGGGCTCGAGGAGTACCCCGTTTTGCCGGTACCAGTTGACGCGATGGTCAGCGAGTGGGTGAAGCTCCGCGCGGCCACGATTCCCGGCGCAACGATCGACGACCGGGAGCGCCGCCAGAACGACACTTGGATCGCAGCCTGTGCCCTGTCCGTCTCGCCGACACTGCCGCTCGTGACCGGCAACCTGCGCGATTTCACGCCCCTGGCGGAGAATTCCGAACTCAAGCTCGTTCATCCCGACCTGTAGCGAAGGCTTGTCGGCGCGGCCGTTTGTGACAATCCCGGCTCCACCCGAGCCAGGAGGTCCGCCGTGCCGATCCGCGTAGGAGTCCAGATCCAGCCCCAGCACGCCGACTACCAGCAGATGGTCAAGGCCTGGCGTGAGGCCGAGGAGCTCGGCGCGGACACGATCTACACCTGGGATCACTTCTATCCGCTCTACGGCGACCCGGACGGCAAGCACTGGGAGGGCCTGACCGCGCTCACCGCTCTGGCGAGCGCTACCACCAAGGCCAAGATCGGGGGTCTGGTCTTCTGTAACTCCTACCGCAACCCCCAGCTGCTGGCAACCGCTCACTCGGCGATCGATCATCTCAGCGGCGGCCGGGTGCTGCTCGGCATCGGCTCCGGCTGGTTCCAGCGCGACTATGACGAGTACGGGTACGAGTTCGGGACCGCGCCCGACCGCCTCCGCGCGTTGAGACGCGACCTGCCGCTGATTGAGCAACGCCTCAAGAAGCTCTCACCGCCTCCGGCCCACGACATCCCGATCCTGATCGGCGGCAAGGGGGAGAAGGTAACCTTGAAGCTGGTCGCCCAGCACGCTCAGCAGTGGCACACCTTCGCCGACCTCGAGACCTATCAGCACCTCTCAGGGGTGCTGGCCGAGCACTGCGCCAAGCTCGGGCGCGACCCCGCAAGCATCGAGCATGTGATCGGCAGCCGTGGCGACATCCTCGAGCACGCCGACGGCCTGGCCGAGGCCGGCGTGGCGGAGCTGACCGTCGGGATCGGCGGTGACGGCAAGGGCTATGACCTCGGCCGCCTGCGCGAGCTGTTGGCCTGGCGCGACAACCACAACGCGACCGCGTAGCCGTCAGCCGCGCCCCGTGCCCTAACAACGCGACCGCGTAGCTGTCAACCGCGCCGCCGCGTCAGCGCGACCCCGGAGAGACACAGCAACCCACCCGGTAGCGCCAGCCACGGCGGGGTCTCCGACAAGGCCAGCCAGCCGATCAGCACCACCAGCGGTGGCACGAGGTAAGTGGTTGCGCCGGTGCGTCCGGCCGGCCAGCGGGCCAACACGAAACCCCAGCACAGGAACCCCACCGCGGTCGGCCCGACGCCCAGGTACACGGTCCAGCCGATCACGGCGCCGGACACGTGTCTCAGGGAATCGAACAGCGACGGCGCGTAGCCGAGCAGTGAGACGGCGCCGACGGTGCATGCGGTCCAGGTGACGCTCAACGACGAGGCATCGGCCAGAGCCGGCTTCTGGGCAATCACGCCGATCGCGTAGCACGCGGCCGCGACCAAGCACAACAGCACGCCCCACAGGTCGCTCGCGCCGTGGGTTGAAACGCCGACGGCGATCAGAGTGGTGCCCGCGAAGGCGACCGCGCAGCCACCCAGCAGGACGCGCGGGAACCCCTCACGCAGCACCGTGCCGGCCAGCAGTGCCAGGAAGATCGGACCGGTGTTGACCAGCAGGGCGGATGTGCCCGCGTCGATGCGTCGTTCGCCGGCGTTCAACGCCAGGTTGTAGAGGCCGAACCACAACACTCCGCAGCCAAGCGACAGCCAGAACGCGCGCCCGCGTGGCAGCCGCTCGCCGCGGGCGAGCATCACGGCGCCCAGCGCGACGCTGCCGATCAACAGCCGCCCGCACGCCAACCCGCCGGCCGACAGGGAGCGGTCGACGTAGCGGATCGCGACAAAGGCCGATGCCCACAGCAGCAGCGTCACGGTGATCGCCGGGATCACAAGCACCCGCTCGCGGGCGGCGCCGGCAGCCGGGCCTGACCGTGTCCGGGCAGCGGGCTCTGGAACCTGGGTCGTGCTCATCTGACCATTAAACGTCCCGGCCCCTCCGTACGTGACAACCGGAATGAACCAAAGAAAAAGGGCCACCCGGTTTCCCGGATGGCCCCTTTGAACTACCGATCAAGCTGGCGTTTACTTGACGCCGCTGTAACCCCACTCGGCCAGGCCGAGGTAGTGGTTGATCTTGGTGCCAGCGATGTGCGCCTGGACGCTCAGCAGCTGGTGACGGCCCTGGTAGACGTGCAGGTCATGCAGACCGGTCTTGGTCAGCGTGATGTGCACGAAGCCCGCCGCGCCCGGAGCCAGGGTGAAGTGGCGTGACGCGATGGTCGTGTTGCCGTGGGCGATCGACAGGGTGCTTGATTCCTTCGTGTTCTGCAGGTTCGCCACGAAGATGCCGACGATCGGGGTGTGCGGGGACACGAAGCCCGTGTGGGCGTAGACGTTGACGCCCGGGGTCGGGCCACCCTGCGGTGCCGGCTGAGTCTGGAAGCTGTTGGTCGAGCCGATGCTCTGGCCGTCAGCGTTGTCGGACACGAGGCGGTAGTAGATCCGCGTGTTGGTCGGCAGGCTGCCCAGACCGGCGTTGGTGTCGGCCGGGGTCGTGCCGGAACCGGCGTTCGCGTTGCTGGTCGACTGACCGAAGTTCGGCGTGGTGCCGTACTCGTAGTGGTAGGTGGTCGGCAGGCCCTTCGGGTCAACGCTGCCTGAGACGGT
>JAFMRN010000007.1:14368-14765 GCA_017354065.1 Solirubrobacterales bacterium | reverse complement strand
GCGTTGTCGGAGCCGATCGGACCGCTGCCACCGGTGTTGGAGGTCGGGGCCTTGGGACCGTTGGCGGGGTTGCCGCTGCCGACGGTCTCATCGGCGCCGACGACGGTGCCGGCGGAGCTGAGGGCGACCACGCGGTAGTGGTAGCCGGCCTTGATGCCGTTCAGCGTGGCCGAGACGTTCTGGGCGGTGGTGCCGCTACCGGCGGACTGCAGGCCGGTTTCCTCGCCGTACTGGTTGGTGGGGCCGTACTGGAACGCGTACTGGGTGGCGTTGCCGTTCGGGTTGACTGAGCCGTTGGCGGTGGCGCTGGTAGGCGTCACGTTGGTCGGGGCCGAGCTTGTTGCGGTCGGCTGCCCGGCGGCGAACGAGTTCAACGCCAGGCCAAGCGCGCTGGCTA
>JAFMRN010000007.1:0-14358 GCA_017354065.1 Solirubrobacterales bacterium | reverse complement strand
GGCTACAGCCAGCGCGCACGCGACCAAGAAGATACGTAGGGTGCGCATGCGCATACTTTTTGTTCCTCCGGGGTGGGTTTCGTGGGTAGAACGTGGGCCGCTTTGCAGGGTTTCGGATCTTCATCCTCGCTTTACACGGACCGTAATCCCCTGCAGCTGCGCCCATAATGGAGTTGCGATGAATCCTTCGATCACATCTTTGGCCCGCCGCGCCCCGACCTCGGCTCTGTCCGCGACGGGTCTGATCGCGGGCTTCGGCGTGGCCGTGGCCACGGGCTCGCGACCGCTCGGCGGCGTGGTGCTGGCGCTGTTCGGGCTGGTCTGCATCGCCTTCTGGCTGGAGCGCGACGGGGCCCGGACGGCGGCCGGCTTGACCGCCGTGGCGCTGGTCGCGTTCGCGCTCTCACACGTGCTGGGGCTGCTGATCGGCTCCTGGCCGTCGGTGTTGCTGGTCTCCGCGCTGACCGCACTGGCCTGCTGGCGGTTCTCGGACGCGCGCTGGCTCGGCTGAGAACGCGGCGCCGGAGTGGGATAGTGCAGCGCATGAGCGACACACTCTCGGCGGAAACGATCAGCATCAGCGGTCACAACGGTGATCAGATCGAGGCGTACCTCGCGCGCCCGGCAACTGAGGCCAAACGCGGTGGGGTCGTGGTGATCCACCACATGCCCGGCTATGACCGCGCAACCAAGGAGATCACGCGGCGCTTCGCGGAGCTTGGTTATGACGCGCTGATGCCCAACCTCTACCACCGCGAGGCGCCGGGGGCCGAGCCTTCTGACGCCGCCGCCAAGGCCCGCGAGCTGGGCGGCGTGCCTGACGAGCGCCTGATCGGCGACGTGGCCGCTGCCGCCGCGCATCTGCGCTCGCTGGGCAGCTCCAACCAGAAGGTCGGTGTGATCGGCTACTGCTCAGGCGGGCGCCAGTCGGTCCTGGCCGCCTGCAACGTCGACCTCCAAGCCGCCGTCGACTGCTACGGCGCCTTTGTCACCCACGTGGAGGGCGCCGGCGATTTCGGCCGCCCCCACATCGAGGATCAGCTGCCGAACCTGAAGTGCCCGCTGCTGGGCCTGTTCGGCAACGACGACAAGTACCCGGCGCCCGATCAGGTCGACCGCCTGGAGCAGCTGCTCAAACAAGCCGACAAGCCCTACGAGTTCCACCGTTACGACGGAGCCGGGCACGCGTTCTTCAACACCGACCGTCCCGCCTATCGCGCCGAGGCAGCCCAAGACGGCTGGGAGCGGATCGAGCGTTTCTTCAAGACCAACCTGGGAGCCTGAAATGTGCACCTACGCCACTCTGAACACCGACCTGGCAGCCAGCGCGAAGGGCCCTGACAGCGCCTGGTTCAAGGTCACCCACGGCACCGTCTACTTCGACCACCCGGTGCACAACATGGCCGCCGAGCACACGCTGAACATCGACTTCACCGATCCGACCGCCGGCCCCGCCCATCGCGTCGCCGTGGAGCTGACGCCGTCATCCGCGCGGGCGCTGGTCGCCTCAATCGAGGCTGCGCTCGCGTCCGCGCCTGCCGAGCTAACGGTTTGACCCGCCGCCGACTTTGAGTTCGGCGGCGGGACGGGCCGCCTTGACGCTCCGGCCTGTGTGCGTCACGCTGCGCTCTCATGTCGACGGGTCCATCCGGCTGGCTGGCATACCTCGCCGCGCTGCTCTTTGGGGTTGCGGGGTCGGGCCAAAACGCGGGCCCGACCTCCAAGCCTCCGGCGCGCCTGCACGGCAAGGCGGCGGCAGAGTTCCGCGCCGGTCAAGCGGAGGTCGGCTATTCGGGTTGTCTGGGCTGTCACCGGATCGGTAACAACGGCAACGACGGTCCGGGGCCGGCGCTCACCCACATCGGCGCGCGCCTTAGTCCCGCCAAGCTCTCGACAGCTATGAAGAACCCGACCGCCCCGATGCCGTCTTTCGCGGGGATGGCCAAGAGCGAGCCGCGAAAGTTCCGCCAGCTCGTGTTCTTCCTGTCGCAGCTGCGCTGACTACACGCAGATCTTGGCGGTGTGCAGGATCACGGTCGACCCCGGGTTCACCCGCGTGCCCGCTGGTGGAGTGGTGGTGCACACGTGCTGGCTGAAGGGCAACAGGAAGGCCAGCGGATCGTGGCTCGGTGAGACCGTTGCGCGGAGGTTCAGGCTCTTCAGTGCGGCTGTCGCGCTGCGGGTGTCATCGGTCGTCACGTCCGGGACGCTGACCAGCAGGAAGCGCACCACCCGCAGGGCGGTCATCGCACCCGAGGACCGCGGCAGGGAGGCGAGCACGTCGATCAGGTTGGTGCCGACGCCGAGGTGGACGCTGGTCTGAAAGCGGCCGCTGCGGGTGACGTGCACCGCCCGGCCCAGCACCGTGATCTTTGCTCGGACCGGCTTCACACGGCCGGTCACGGTCGTGGATGCCGCCGAGGTCCTGGAGCCATCCCGCGGCAGGGACATATGCAAGGTCACCAGCGGGCCCGGCGCTGGCGGCGGTGCGCTGCCACAGCCGCCGATCAGCATTGCGCCGGTCAGCACGGCCACGCCGAGCAGGAGCCACCTTGCGACTTTGATCACCGGCGGAACGGTAGCGGTGCGCCAGAATGGCAGCGTGACTGAGACGGTCGTCGGAAGCGTTTTTGCCGGATGCCGGGTCGAGCAGGTGATCGGCCGCGGCGGCATGGGCGTGGTCTATCGCGGGCGCGACATCACGCTTGAGCGGCTGGTCGCGATCAAACTGATCGCAGCCGACCGCGCGGCGGATGAGTCCGCCCGCCACCGCTTCGAACGGGAGGCACGGCTGATGGCCTCAATCGACCATCCGAACGTGATCCCGGTGTATGCCGCCGGGGAGCAGCAGGGCCACCTGTTCATCGTCATGCGGTACGTGGGCGGCACGGACCTCCAGCGCCGGTTACATGAGCAAGGGCCGCTGGAGCCGATTGAGGCGGCCCGCATCACCGATCAGATCGCCCAGGCTCTGGATGCCGCGCACGCACGCGGGCTGGTGCACCGCGACATCAAGCCCGCCAACGTCCTGCTCAACGAGGGCCACGCGTATCTGACCGACTTCGGCATCACGCGCCTGACTGACGAGGTCAGCCACACGACCGAGTCGGGCGATTGGGTCGGCACGGTGGAGTTCATGTCTCCCGAGCACCTGCGCGGAGAAGCGACAGAGGCTCAAAGCGACATCTACTCGCTCGGCTGCGTGCTGCACGCCTGCCTCACGGGCACACCGCCGCTGAAGCGCGATTCCCCCGCCGCCACCATTGCCGCACAGCTGAACGAGCGCGCCCCGGCCCCGTCGCTCAGTGCCGGCGTACCACGTCGTTTTGACCAGGTGGTCGGCCGCGCGCTGGCCAAGGATCCCCGCCACCGCTACCGCTCCGCCGGTGATCTGGCTGCTGACGCGCTGGAGGCCGCCGCCGGGAAGCCACAGCGCTGGAGCGCCAAGCGCGCGGCAGCCGCCAAGCCGGCGGAATCGGCATCCAAGTCGGAGGAGGCGCTGACCCGGCTGTCCAGCTCCGATCCGAAAACCCACGTGCTTCCGCCGAGCGCCTCTCGCGCCGAGCCCCAGCGTACTTCTCAGATGGACGTCGACGCCGACTACCGGCGCCTGCTCGACAGTGAGCGCAAAGCGCGGCGGAAGCCGGCTCCCGCGCCAGTCGAGCCGGTCACCGTCGATGCCAAGACCCAGGAGTTCTCTGCGCTTGAGCCCAAGACCCAACAGATGGATGCGCTCGAGCCCAAGACCCAGCAGCTGTCCGTCGCCCCCGCCGAACCAGCATCTGAGCAGCGCCCCCGTGAGGGTGGAAAAACCCCGCGCCGCGCGCTCGCCGTTGTCGGTCTCGGCGTGCTCGCGCTGGTGGTTGCGCTCGTGCTCGTACTGGCCCTGCAGGGACCCAAACGTCGTGTCCTGAGGCCGCTCGGCGTGGGCGAGGTGAACCGGGTGCTGAACCGGTTCGCCAGCGACTTCTCCCACCACAACACCGCCGCAATGGCCAAGCTGCTGGCCCCGCACGTGACCCGGGTCAACACGGTCAGCTCCGAGCACGGAGCCAAGCAGGTCCTTGCCGACTATCGCCACCAGTTCCGGACCAACCCGCCGGTGAGCTACAGGCTGAGCGGCATGGTCGTGACTCCGGGCTGGCTCGGCCGCGCCTCAGGCGATTACACGCTGAAGCTAAAAGACGGCTCCACCTTGACCGGAAGCGTCACGTTCGGCCTCCAGCGCGTCGGCGACCGAGCGCTGATCGGCCTGATCGCAACCCAGCAGAACGGCTGAGCAACCGTGCCTGAGCCAGAGGCTTGCTAGCGGTATAGTGCTAGCAGCATATGGCCACCGTGACCATTCGCAACCTGGACGACCAGCTGAAGCACCGGCTCGCCCTGCGGGCCGCTCAGCACGGGCGCTCGATGGAGGCTGAGGTTCGCGTGATTCTGGCGGCCGCGGTAGAAGCCCCGGACCGCCCGGACAATCTCGTCGAGGCCCTACTGGAACGGTTTGGGTCATTGGGCGGGGTTGACCTGGACCTGCCCGTACGCCACGCACCGCCGCGTGCGCCAGATCTGGCGTCGTGATCATCCTCGACACCAACGTCGTCTCGGAACTGATGCGTGCTGAGCCGAGCCCGGCCGTACTGTCGTGGGTCAGCGCACAGGACGCTACTGCGCTGAGTACCACAGCGGTAACCGTTGCCGAAATCTCGTACGGGATTCAACGGCTGCCCGCAGGACGCCGGCGCCAGGACATCGCGGCAGCCGCGAGTGAGGTCTTCGACGCGTTCGCATCACAGATCCTGGCCTTTGACCGGCGCGCCGCGGAGCTCTATGCCACGGTGGTCACCGATCGGGAACGCAAGGGCCGTCCGATTGATGGGTTCGACGCGCAAATCGCCGCTATCTGTCGGACCTCCAGCGCAATCCTAGCGACGCGCAATACCGTTGACTTCGCCGACACCGGTTTGAGTGTCGTCAATCCCTGGCAGGCCGCCTCCACTTGACATGCAAGCTCTCACTTGCCTATGCTCCGGAAGTGGCCGATGTTTTCCGCGCTCTTGACGACGCGACCCGGCGTACGCTGCTTGACGAGCTGGCGGCCCGGGATGGCCGCACGCTGTTTGACCTGTGCAGCACGCTGACTTCGGTACACGGTGTAGGTCTGACGCGGCAGGCGATCTCCCAGCATCTGGACGTACTCGAGTCCGCGGGTCTGATTCGCACCGAGCACCGCGGCCGCTCGAAATTCCACTACTTCAACCCGGCCCCGCTCGGCGAGATCGCGAGGCGCTGGCCGACTACCGAGGGAGGGGCCCCATGAGAATTGCACTCACGACAGTGTTCGTAGATGACCAAGAGCAGGCGCAGGACTTCTATACACGTGTCCTCGGCTTCAGGCTGCGACACAAGGTGCCCGTCGGCAACGACTTCTGGCTCACCGTCGTCTCTCCTGAGGAACCGGAAGGGCCTGAGCTGTTGCTCGAACCGTCGGGTCATCCTGCGGTGCAGCCCTTCCGCGACGCGCTGGCGGTCGACGGCATCCCCTCGGTTCAGTTCACCGTCGATGATGTCCATGCAGAATATGACCGATTGCGCGCGCTCGGGGTCGAGTTCACGCAGCCACCTGCGGATATCGGAACTGCCGAGATGGCCGTGTTCAACGACACATGCGGCAACTTGGTTCAGCTGCTGACGCCGAAGCCCGACGTGATTGCGAAGACGCCTGGCGCCAATGTCGGTGAGGCCGGGATCTAAACAATGCCTGCGCTGCGGCGTGCAGAGCGGCTTACTCTCCGGCTCATGGGTCTCTTCGCGTCGGAGGTCGCCTGGGAACGGGTGACGAATGGGCACAGTTCGCTAAACCTCGTAACCTAGACGTCGTATCTCTAGTTTCGTGACCTGGCCGTTACAGACTGTGCACCAGAGTTCACGATCGTGCTCAACTGTTACGCCTTGCACGGAGTGTAGAAAATAGGTGCGCGTACGCGGGTAGCCGGGCTTTGGAGAAGGGGTGGAGTTGGCAGCCGTGAGGTCGCTGTCGTGCGCGGATTTGCGAGCTTGGGATCGAGCGCTGCGCGCTCGATGAGGTTGACGCACGCGCGCGGGCGCCGCTAGCTGGGCGGAGGTGCCCAAAGAGTGTCCGCGTCGCCAGCGTCGACCCGGCCCTTGTACACGTCGATCTTGTGCTGGATGAGCTTGAGGTCGTCGCGTAGCTGGGCGATTCTTGAATTGACCTCGTCGCGGTGAGACTCGAGTACGGCGAGTCGCTCCTGCTCGTTGCCGCGTCCCTCGGAGACGAGCTGTGCGTAGCGCCGGATGTTCTGAATGGACATTCCGGTTGCACGCAGCCGGGTGCAGACGCGGATCCAGTCGAGGTCGAGCTTGCGGTAGAGCCGACGACCGCCCGTGGTGCGATCCACGTCCGTTACCACGAGTCCCGCCCGCTCGTAGTAGCGGAGCGTGTGGGCCGTAACTCCAGTCAGGCGTGCGGCTTCGCCGATGCTGACGCCGTCATCCGATTCGTCGAGCGGTCCCTTGACTTCGAGCACGCTCTAAAAGTTAGCGTCCGCCATATGACTCGAACATTGATCACCGGTGCCAACAAGGGCATCGGGCTTGAAACGGCCCGTCAACTCAGCGCCGCAGGCCACACCGTATTCCTAGGGAGCCGGGACCGGGAACTGGGGCGCCATGCTGCTGAGGTCACCGGAGCCCAGGCTGTGCAGTTGGATGTCACCGACGCGACGTCCGTAACGGCTGCGGCCCAGCTCGTGGGAGCCCGCGGGGGCCTTGACGTACTGGTCAACAACGCCGGGATCGCGCCTGAGTTCGGTGCCGACGGCGAGGTAACAGGCGCCGCGGGCGTGACCGCGGAGCTGATGGAGCGAACCTTCTCAACCAACGTCTTTGGTGCAGTGCGGGTACTGCATGCGTTTCTGCCGCTGCTCACCCGGTCTGAAAGTCCGGTAGTGGTGAACGTCAGCAGCGGTCTGGCGTCGCTGCGCCGTGTCACCACCCCTGATGAGCCCGGCTATGCGTACCCGGGCGTGGCATACCCGGCTTCCAAGACCGCGCTGAACATCGTCACCGTCCAGTTCGCAAAGGCGTTCCCCAACCTGAGGATCAATGCGGTCGAGCCAGGATTTACCGCGACCGACCTCAACGGCGAGACCGGGCACCAGACTGTCGAGCAGGGCGCGCAGATCATCGTCCAGATGGCCCAGATCGGCCCCGACGGTCCGACCGGAGGCTTCTTCAGCGCGGCCGGTGCGATGCCGTGGTGAGCGCGCTCGGTCAGCGCGTGTCGACGTGAATCGCACGCGCCAGGGGCAGGCCGAGGCTCAGCTCACGGCCGCCGGTGGTGATCGTGACGGGGCCGTCAAAGGGCTGGCGGGAGACCAGCTCGAGCTCGCAGCCGATGCCGATCCCCAGCTCTCCCAGGTAGCGGAGCATCCGGGGGTCGTCATCGGACACGCGGACGATCACCGCACGGCGTCCGGCGCTGAGTTGGGCGACGGAGGGGCGGGCACGGTCATCGACCTCCAGCGCGCGGTTCGGGATCGGGTCGCCGTGCGGGTCGGTCACGGGGTCGCCCAGCTTGGCGGCTATCAGCTCGATCAGCTCGTCAGAGGCGGCGTGCTCAAGCGCGTCGGCAAAGCGGTGGACGTCCTCCCAGGGGATGTCGAGGCTCTGGGCGAGGAACAGCTCCAGCAGGCGGTGGCGGCGGATTACGCCCAGCGCGAGCTGGCGGCCCTGCTCGGTCAGGCGCACGCCGCGGTAGGGCACATGCTCGGCGTATCCCGCCGTGTCCATCCGCTTCAACATCGTTGAGACAGAACCGGCCGTCAGACCCAGCCGGTCCGCGATCTGGCTGGTCGACGCCGTCTGTTCAGGGTCGGGCGTGAGCGAGTAGATCGCCTTTACGTAGTCCTCTACCGGCGCGGAAACCGGGTGCTGCTCAGCCGCCTGCATTACCCAAGATCCTAGGGCGCGGGCGCACGAGAGCTAAAGGTTGGGCGAGCAACCTGAAAAGTTTGATGCTGTGAACTTTTGCGATAGGCTACGTGCAGAGTGAGTCAACGTCGGCGACAACGACTGCGGTTAGCGCCCGTGGGCGCCACATCAGGGGACGGCTCGAACGACTCTGTAGGGGCGCTGCCGGGGCTGGGCACACCGCCCGCTGCGGAAGTGGCGGTAACCCAACTCGGCGGGATCCTGGCGCGCGGCCGGGTGCGCGGGGTGCTGGCGCTGCTCGGGCCGGCGTTCGTGGCCGCGGTCGCCTACGTGGACCCGGGGAACTTCGCCACCAACTTCCAGGCCGGCGCCGAGCACGGCTACAGCCTGGTGTGGGTCGTGGTGATGGCGAACCTGATGGCGATGCTGGTCCAGTACCTGACTTCCAAGCTCGGGCTCGCGACCGGCATGAGCCTGCCGGAACTATGTGCCCAGCGCTTCCCGCGCGGGCTCAACGCGCTGATGTGGTTGCAGGCTGAGGTGATCGCGATGGCCTGTGACCTGGCCGAATTTGCCGGCGCGGCGGTCGGCCTGAACCTGGTCTTCGGCGTGCCGCTGTTTCCCGCGGGACTGATCACCGCGGTGCTTGCCTTCGCGATTCTGGCGCTGCAACAGCGCGGCTACCGCAGCTTTGAGGTGGCCGTCGTGGCGCTGCTGTCGCTGGTCGCGCTCGGCTTTCTCTACGACTTCATAGTGATCGGCCACCAGTCCTACGGCTCGCTTGTGGGCGGTCTGGTCCCAGGGATCGGCCATGGCGACGCGGCCGCGCTGACCGTCGGGATCGTCGGTGCGACGGTGATGCCCCACGTGATCTACCTGCACTCCTCGCTGCAGAGCAACCGGATCCGCCCCCAGGGCAACGCGGAACGGCGCAAGCTGCTGCGCTTCAACGCGATCGACTGTGTGATCGCGCTTGGCGTCGCCGGCCTGGTCAACGTGCTGATGCTGTGCGTCGCGTCGGGCCTGCTGCACCGGCCGGGCCTGATGGGCGTCAGCACGCTGCAGGGCGTGCACTCACACATGGGCGCGCTGGTGGGCGGTGGCGTCGCGCTGGCCTTCGGCGTGGCGCTGATCGCCTCCGGCCTGGCGGCCTCAAGTGTCGGCACCTACTCCGGGCAGGTGGTGATGTCCGGCTTCATGGGCTGGCGGATCCCGGTGTTCCTGCGCCGCGCGCTGACGATGGCTCCGGCGCTGCTGGTGCTGGGCCTGTCACTGAACGCGACCCAAGCGCTGGTCTACTCACAGGTGGTGTTGAGTTTCGGGATCCCCTTCGCGCTGGTCCCGCTGGTCGTGCTCACCTCGCGGCGTGCGCTGATGGGGGACCTGGTCAACCGCGGGCTGACCACCGCCTTGATGTGGGCGGTTACGACCGTGATCTGCGGGTTGAACTTCTACCTGCTGGCCAGCGCGCTGTAGGCGCGGCCGGTCGCGTAGGCAACCGCGCTCAGCGATCCGACGAAGAAGCCGACCGGCCAGCCGGACAGGTAGGAAGCGCCGATCGCGACCCACACGATCACCAGCGCGATGCAGATCGCGACCAGGATCGCAACTCCGGGGCGGGACACGAACGCGCGCGCGGTGGCGGCGGGGCCGATCAGCAGGCTGAAGATCAGGGTCGTGCCGACGACCGGCACCGTCATCGTGGTCGCCAGGGCGATGACCAGCAGGAAGGCGAGCTCAACCCGGCTCGATGGAGCGGACTCGGGCAGCGCGGAGTTCAACAACAGCGGCCGGTAGATCAGCGCCAGCGCCGCCAGGCTCACCAAGCACAGCACTACCGTCGGGACGAGCTGGGACACCGAGATGCCGAGCACCTCCCCGAACAGCAGCGAGTAGACCGCCGGTGCATAACCCCCGCCGAGGCTCAGGAACAGCGCGCCCAATGCCAGTAGAAACGCGAGCGTTAGGGCTGTCGCGACGTCAGAGCGCCCGCGCTTGGTCAGCGCCGAGATCCCAAGCGCGCCGCCGAGCGAGCAGACCCCCAGCCCGAACAGCACGTTGACCCCCAGCAGCGTGGCGCCGGCCGCTCCGGCAAAGGAGCCGTTGGGGATCGCGTGTGCCACAAACGCCGAGCCGCGCAGCACGACGAAGAAGCCGACCGCGCCGGCGACGATCGCCACCAGCGTAGCGACGATCCAGGCGTTGACCATGAACGGGGCGAACATCAGGCCGCCCGCCGATCAGCCCACCTGCGCCAGCCGCCGCCGGCCAGGTAGGCACAGAGCACGAGCGCGACGATGAAGAAGCTGGCCGGCCAGCCGTGGTGGGCGGGCGGCCAGTCATAGCTGTCATAGGCCAGGACCAGGCCGAGCCAGACCGCGCCGATCCCGATCACGCTCGCGTACACCACGGCGCGCAGCGGCCGGTCGGTCAGCTTCAGCGCGGTTGCCGCGGGGCCCACCAGCAGGGCGGTTGACAGGATCGAACCGACCGTCAGGGCCGCCAGCGCGACCGCGATCGCCAGCGCCAGCAGGTAGGCGAAGCCGAGCAGCCGCAGCGGCAACCCCTGCGCGGCGGCCAGGTCCGTATCGGTGGAGGCCAGCAGCAGCGGCCTGAACAACGCGAGCGTGACGCCCAGTGCGATCGCCGCGAGGCTCAGGGTGAGCGCCAAGTCGCTGCTGCGCAGCGCGAACAGCGAACCGAACATGACGGTCGAGGTCGTGCCGCTGGTGGTGTTATCGGTGGTGGCGACATACAACAACAGCGCCGACAGCGCAAAGCCGGCACCCAGCACGACGCCCGTGACCAGGTCGCGTCCGCGCGCGCGTTGGACCCCCAACAGCTCCATGATCGCCGCAGCCGCGGTGGTGGCGGCGGCGAACCCGAGTACCGGGCCGACGCTCAGCAGGTAGGCGCCGGCCCCGCCGGCGGTACCGATGTCGCCCATGCTCTCCCCGGCGAAGGCCTGGCTGCGGATCACGGTGAACACTCCCAGTGTCGCGGCGACGATCGCGACGGCCGCGCCGATGCCGGCCCCGAGTTGGACGGCCGGGCTGGCGAAGAAACCATGCATCGGGTCAGCTGAGTACCTGGTCGCCCTCACCGGCGACCACGACCACGCGTCCGTGCACGTGGAGCACGTCGACGTGGTGGCGGTAGAGCAGCGACAGCACGTCCGCGCGGATGACCTCATCGGTGCTGCCCGAGATCGCGCGGCCGTCGGCGAGGTAGACCACCTGACCCATCACCGGCAGGAGCTGATTCAGCTCGTGGGCGGAGATCAAGACCCCCAGCTCGTGCTCCGCCGCCAGGCGGGAGAGCAGCGTCACGACCTCCTTCGCAGAGCGAAGATCCAGGTTCGCCAGCGGCTCGTCCAACAACAACAGCCGCGGCTGGGAGATCAGTGCGTGGGCCAGCAGAATGCGCTGTTGCTCGCCGCCGGAGAGGCGGCCGACACGGGTGTCCGCGAACGACTGAGCGTCGACCTGGCGGAGTGCCTCCTCTACGCGCGCCGCCTTGGCCTTCGAGGGCAGCGGCAGGCCGAAGCGACGTCCGTCAAGGCCCAGGCCGACAAGGTCACGCCCACGCAGTGGCATGTCCGGGTCGAGCAGGAACTTCTGGGGGACGTAGCCGATCCGGCCATGTTTGGCTATCTGCCCGCGGCTCAGTGCCTGGCGGCCGAGAATCGCGCGCAGCAGCGTCGTCTTGCCGGCCCCGTTGGCTCCGATCAGGCCCGTGACCGTGCCCGGCGTAAGCTCAAAGGAGACCTCGTCAAGGATCCGGCGCTGCCCGATCTGGACGCTGGCCTCAGCGACCCGGAGCGCCGGGTCAGCCTTGACCGGAGAAGGGTTCAGCGTCGCGGTCACAACCGAGCCGTCGACCTTCCCGTCACAACCGCCCTGTTCATGGCTTTGAGCTCCGCGAGCATCCACGACTGGTAGTTGTAGCCGGTGGGCATGGTCTCGTACACACCGACTTCCGGTACGTGGTGCTGGGAGGCGAGCTTGAGAAACCCTTGGGTCATGGTGTCGGTCACCTGCTGGTTGTAGACAAAGACCTTCACTTTGCGGCCACTGAGCAGCGAGTTCTGGGCCTTGATCGCCTGCGGGGCCGGGTCGACGCCGTTCATTACGTCAGCCTGGAAGGTGAATGGCGTGAGGTTGTGGGTGCCGGCCGCTGTCAGCAGATAGTCGGCCACCGGCTCGGTCGTGGCGACCGGCGTGGCGGGGTGCTGGCGAGCAAACGCGCTGATCGCATGTTGCAGCGGCGCCAGGCTCTGCTTGAAGCGGCGCAGGTTCGCCTGGAAGTAGGACGCGTGGCTCGGCTGCAGTGCGCTCAGGTCCGAGGCGATTCCGACCGCGGCGCGTGTGATGTAGCCGGGGGAGTACCAGAGGTGCGGATTCGGGGTGGAATCCGGCAGTCCCAACGTGTGCTGGACGTTCAGCACCTTGCGCTTCGAGTTCGGGCTGGCCGCCTCGATCTTCGACATGAAGTCGTCGTAGCCGAGTCCGTTCTGTACCACCAGCTGGGCCTGGGAGACGTCTGCCGCCACGCTGGGGCTTGCCTCGAAGGTGTGTGGATCGGTGTTCGGGTTGGACATCACCGCGTCGGTCTTGACGTAGCGTCCGCCGATCTGGGAGATCACGTTCGCGTACTCGTTCTCAGCGCCGATCGCGACGATCTGGCCAGGTTTCGCGCTGACGCGCGTGATGCCACAGGCGCTGATCGCGAGACCGGCGGCCGCCGCCGCGGCGAGCGTGAGGGTGCGCATGAATCGTCATCATAACAAAAACGAGTCCGAGTCTCATTCTTTATTTTGAAGCCGTTGGACGAGACTTCGGCCACGGGTATGCTCTGGCAAATGAGCTCCACCGCCGGTGCAGATTGGGCTATGCACGCGAGGGAGGTCTTGGCTAGTTCAGGACACCATCGCGGTGCGGCGCGGGACAAGCTGATTGACCTTCTGGCTGCGCAGGACTGCGCGCTCTCAGCACTGGAGATCGAGGACACGCTGCGACGTGACGGATCGGTCGCGCGCGCGTCCGTGTACCGCGCGCTTGATCTCCTACACGATCATGAGCTGGTCACGCGGCTCGAGCTGGGAGACGGGGTCGCGCGCTATGAGCCCGCGGACCCGACCGGAAGGCACCACCACCACCATTTGATCTGCGAGCAGTGCGGGCAGCTCGTGCCCTTTGACGACCCTGGGCTGGAGCGCTCGATTCATAACCTGTCCCGACGTCTCGGGTTCGTGATCAACGAGCATGAGGTCACGCTGCGGGGCAACTGCGCGGACTGCAGTTGACCCGCGTCGAGCTTGCTTCTGCGCTGACGCCCGAGCAGGCGCTCGGCTGGCTTGTCTCTGATGACCGGCCGTTTGCCCTGAGCGGGGACTGGTTCGGACTCGGCGGGGTGACGATCCTCGGCTCAGAGCCGGTGCGGGTCGGAGATCCCCGACATGACGACCCCTTCGGGCTGATCGCAGAGGCCAACAGCGACAGCAGCGACGCAGCGGTCGGCGGCGGCTGGGTCGGCTGGCTCGGCTATGGCTTGGGGGCAGAGATTGAGGCGCTTTTACCGCCGCCACCGCCTGCGGTGCCGCGCCCGCGATGGTCGCTGGCCTTCTATGACCATGTCGTTATCCATGACGGCGAGCGCTGGTTCTTTGAGTCGCTCACAGAAAGGCCTGACCGCTTAGACCTGTGGCGACAGCGCCTCAGCACCGAACCGCCGCCGTTCCCCGAAGCAGAACCCCCGGCGCTGGCGCCGACGGGCAGCGGTGGGAGCGGCCACATCGCCGCGGTCACGGAGCTGCTGGAGCGGATCGCGGCCGGCGATCTGTACCAGGCCAACCTGTGCATGCGCCTGGCCGGGCGCTACAGCGGCGACCCGCTGGCGCTGTTCGCCGACGGCCTCAGCGCGGGACGCCCGCGGTTCGGCGCCTGTGTGGATGGCGTGGTCAGCCTGTCACCGGAGCGGTTTCTGCGCCGCCATGGCCGGAACGTGAAGACCGAGCCGATCAAGGGCACGCGTCCGCTGACCGCCTCCGCGGAGGAGCTGGCCGGGTCCGCGAAGGATGCGGCTGAGCACGTGATGATCGTCGATCTGATGCGCAACGACCTGGGGCGCGTGTGTGAGTACGGGAGCATCTTCGCGGAGCCGCCGCGTGTGGAACCCCACGCGGGAGTCCTGCAGCTGGTCTCAACCGTGTCCGGCCGCCTGCGCGCCGACGTCGATGACGGCGCGCTGCTGCGCGCCGCCTTTCCGCCGGGGTCGGTGACCGGGGCGCCGAAGGTGGCGGCGATGGAGGCGATCACCGAGCTTGAGGCCGTCCGGCGTGAGGCCTACACGGGCGCCGTCGGGATCGTCAGCCCGACCGCGGGACTCGACCTCAATGTCGCGATCCGCACC
>JAFMRN010000098.1 GCA_017354065.1 Solirubrobacterales bacterium | reverse complement strand
CGTCGATCAGCACCGCGTCGCCGCGGGCGACCGTGTCGATGTCGGCCAGGTGCTCGGCTGGCCACGGGCGGGCGGTGAAGCTGCCGGGGGCCGGCTCGGGTTCGGGGCCGTGGACCAGGTCGCGCGCGGGCCAGGCGTCGATCCCGCCGTCCAGCACGGTCGCGTCGTGCCCGGTCACGCGCAGCATCCACACGAGCCTGGCGGCGATCGTGCCGCCGGCGTCGTCATAGGCCACGACCGTGTCGCTGTCGGAGACCCCGGCGGCTGACATACCGGCCGCAAAGCGCTCCGGGCTCGGCAGGGGGTGGCGACCGTGCTCGCCGGGCGGGTCGGCCAGGACCCTGTCCAGGTCGATGAACACCGCGCCCGGGATGTGGAGCTGGAGGTAGGCGTCCTTGCCGCGGCGTCCGTCCAGGTACCAGCGGCAGTCCAGCAACCGCGCGTCGCTCAGCGCCAGGACCTCTTCAAGCTTGCTGAAAGGGGGCAGCATCACCTGTGACTGTAGCTTGTCTTTGTTTAACCGTTAACTGGTGACACGTGTGTCACTTGGGTCTCGCCAGATGTTTGTGTGGTGTGTGGTTCCACTAATTTGCTGGCGCATTGTTATGTAGCGGACGCGGTGAAAAGAGCGTACGGTTTGGCTCAAACGGGAACCTAACTCTGGGAGGACGAGAGTGAAAAAGTCTGCTGCGGGCGCGCTTGCGCTCGCGCTGATGCTGCTGTTTGCCGCCACGGCATCGGCTAGTGCCAAACAGCGGGGGCCGCTCACGGGGAAGAGCGTGACTTTTGCCTGTGCCAACCCGGCCAATCACGGCAACACGGGCCACGTGAAGCTCGGCCTGGCGCCGAACACCGGCAAGGCCGTATGTCTCGGCAACGTGATTGCCGACGCGTCGCATGGCAACGTCGGTCCGCTGCTCACGGGCAGCCCGACCGGTACGACACCGACGCAGCTGCAGGACGCCTACAAGCTGTCAGGCCTGGACGCCAAGGGCCGCACGGTCGCGATCGTCGACGCCTATGACGATCCGTCCGCCGAAACCGACCTTGCCAAGTACCGCAGCCAGTACGGGCTGCCGGCCTGCAGCACTGACAACGGCTGCTTCAAGAAGGTCAACCAAAGCGGCGACGCGAGCCCGCTGCCGTCCGCGGATCCAGGCTGGGGTGAGGAGATCAGCCTCGACCTGGACGCCGTCTCGGCCGCGTGCCCGACCTGTCACATCGAGCTGTATGAGGCCAACTCGGCGAACGACCCGGATCTGCTGGCGGCGCAGAAGACGGCCGAGAACAGTCACCCCGCGGCTGTGTCCGACAGCTGGGGTGAGAATGAGAAGGCCAGCGATGAGACCACCGGCGATCCCACGTTCGCCGCGACGCAGGTGCCGGTCGTCGCAGGCTCCGGTGACAGTGGCTACGGCGGATTCTGGCCGGCCGCCAACCCGCATGTCACAGCGGCGGGAGGCACGTCACTGAAGCAGGCCTCCAACTCGCGTGGCTGGACCGAGACGGCATGGTCCGGCTCCGGTGCCGGCTGCACGCTGGAGCCCAAGCCCAGCTGGCAGACCGACGGCGGTTGTGACAAGCGCTCAAACGCCGATGTGTCAGCCGATGGCGATCCCAACACGGGACTCGGCATCTACGACACGCAGAACAGCTGCGGTGGCGGCGCGCTGTGTGACCTGCTGTTGAACCTCGGCCTGGCACAGGGCGCCGACGGCTGGGTGCAGGTCGGCGGTACGAGCCTGGCCACGCCAATCCTCGCATCGGTGTACGCCCTGGCCGGCGACAACGGCTCGGGGTCGGACGGCGCGAAGAAGGCCTACGCCAACACGGACCAGCTGAACGACGTCACGAGCGGCTCGGATGGCACCTGCTCAACGTCGTATCTGTGCAACGCCGGTCCCGGCTATGACGGCCCGACCGGGCTGGGTACGCCGAACGGAACCGGAGCGTTCTAAAGGGTCTGGCCCCGGCATTTGTTGCCGGGGCCATGCGCCCGTCTCAGCAACGGAGAGAGAGGGATTCGAACCCTCGGACGAGTTTCCCCGTCACACGATTTCCAATCGTGCCCGTTCAACCACTCCGGCACCTCTCCAGCGTTGGCCGCAAGCGTAGCGAGCCGACCGGGCTTTAGTCGGAGCCGAACAGCTCCGCCCAGGCGAGCGCCGTGCCCGCGAGGTCGACCAGCGCGGCGTGGACGGCCACCGGGTCCTGGCGCTTGCGCGCCTGGCTGACGGCGCGGATGCTGTGTGCCAGGGACTCGTTGCCCGGCGTCTGCTGCTGAGCGAGGTTGCGTGCCACGGCGATGCGGTTGGCGTGACGGTGTGTATGGCGGTCCTCGTTGTGGACACCGCGCGGTCGGCTCGCCAGGCCGGCGGCTACGGCGGCCTGCGTGAAGGACCCGAAGTGCAGCGCGACCGAGCGGGCGCTGGGCCAATCACCCTGGTAGTAGCGCGCGATCCGCCAGTCTTGGCCGAGGCGGCGGGCACGGGCGGGGTCCCAGTCGGCCATGGTCGGGACGTCCCCGTAGCGCCGTGTCCATTCGATGAACGCGCGGGTGATGGCTTCGGGCCCGGACAGGTTGGACGCCACCCGGGTCGGTGCGCTCCGGGGGGTGAACCCGGCCGCCGCAATCGCCGCGTTGAAGGTCTCGAACTGGCGGCAGACGACCCGCGTGCTCGGCCACGAACCGGCCTCGAAGCGCTCCGCGCGCCACTCCTGGCCGACGCGCCTGGCCTGGGCGGGCGTCCAGTCGAGCATCGTCGGGGTCTCGCCGTAGGTGCGGTGCCAGGCGCGGATCGCTTCGAGGATCTCCGCCTGGGAGTACGAGCTGGTCCGCGGGCTGCGGCCGGCGGTTGCTCGCTGGTTTGGGCGGCGCGGGACCGAGAACTCGTCGTGTTTCGCCGCGGTGGACAAGTTCAGACCTAGCGAGCCTTGCTCAGCTCCAGCGCCCAGTCACGGTCGGCGTCGGTCTCGAAGTACTCGGGGTGGTTGGCGCCGACCGCGGCGAGGCCGCTCAGTACCTGGCTGAGGTGCTCACGCAGCGCCGCCTCGGCGCGGGCGGGGTCACGCGCGCCGATTGCGTCGACCACGGCGGAGTGCTGGTCGACCATCTCCGGGATGTAGTCCGGCAGCGGCAGGCTGAGGTGACGCACGCGGTTCAGATGGCCGCTGGCGCGCTGGCTGATCGACCAGGCGATGCCATGTCCGCCGAGCTCACAGAGGGAGGCGTGGAACTCATCATCGAGCATGTAGAAGTGGTTGAGATCGTTCTTGTCGCGCGTCTGGGACTGGCGGGTCACGATCGCGCGGAGCGCGTCCACATCCTCATCGCTCGCCGCCCGGGCGGCGGCGATCACAGCGGCGCACTCAAGCGCTTCCCGTACGAACTGGGCGTCCTCCAGCGCCACCCGCGTGATGTGCGTGACGAACGTGCCGAACTGCGGGACGATCTCGACAAGCCGGTCATCGCGCAGGCTCATCAGCGCCTCGCGGATCGGGGTGCGGCTGACGCCGAGCCGCTCGGCCAGCTCGTTCTCTGACAGCCGCTGGCCCGGCTCGAACTCCGCGGTCTCAATCGCGGCCCGCACGAGCCGGTACGCGTGGTGGCGTGTCGGTCCGCCGCTGACGCGGATTGAGCGCTTGATTTCCACGGCTGAGACACTACCATACAAGTACGCAGGCAGCCGCCGCAGGGTGGCTTTGCCGGGGGCTTGCAGCAACTCTCCTCTCAACGCTGTCTGGGCCGGCTTTGATGCCGGCCCAGACTATTTCTGAACCCCGTTGGCCGGGGGGTTCGGCGCGGCGTGAGCTTGGGTTGGGATCCCCCGGCCGTCGGGTTTGGCCGGCCGTCCGCTGGCGGTTGGCCTGGCGGATGACGAGGCTTGCAGCGTGAACGTCATAGCCGAACGAACCGACAACGCGCCCGTGAGGGTCGACATCGGCGCGGCGGTTCGACAGGGGGTGGCGGTCGCGGCGGTAGGAGCGAGTCTGCCGGACCTAGCGGTAGGCAATCCCGAGATCGAGCGACGTCTGGGCCTGAGCGCAGGCTGGATCGAGCGACGGACCGGGATTCGTAGCCGGAGGCTCGAGGGTCAAGCGGACAGCCTGACAGGACACTCCACCGCAGCGGCCGCCGAGGCCCTGGACCGGGCCGGCATCAGCGCCGCGGAGGTCGACCTGGTGCTGGTGGCGACGACCACGGCGGACGACGTGCTGCCGAACGCGGCCCCGATGGTGGCCGGGGCGCTGGGCGCCGGCCGGGCCGGCGCGTTTGACATCGGCGCGGCGTGTACGGGGTTCCTGTCCGCGCTGGGGACCGGCGTCGGGTTGATCGAGTCCGGGCGGGCCGCGGTTGTGGTGGTCATCGGCGCCGACTTCATGTCGCGGATCACCGATCCCGCCGACCGCGGTACGGCAAGCGTGTTCGCGGACGGTGCCGGCGCCGTTGTGCTCAGCGCCGTGGACGGGGCCAGCCGCGTCGGGCCGCTCCTGCTCGGCGCGGAGGCCGACACCGAGGGCTGGATCCGCGTGCCGCGGGAGGACCCCAGGATCTTGATGGACGGCCATGAGACCTACCGGGTCGCCGTCGAGCGGATGTCAGCCGCCGCGCTGGAGGCGGTGGGACGCAGCGGGCTGACACTGGATGAGATCGACCTGTTTGTGTTCCACCAGGCCAACAGCCGGATCCTGGCGGCCGTGGCGCGGGCGCTGGAGATCGATTCGGACCGCGTGATCGAGTGCATCGCCAGCCAGGGCAACACCTCGGCGGCGACGCTGCCGCTGGCGCTCGCCAGCGGCGTGGAGGAGGGGCGCCTGGGCGACGGCGAGCGTGTGCTGCTGGGTGCCTTCGGCGCCGGGCTGACCTGGGGTGCGACCGTGATCGAATGGGGCCAGGGCGGTGTTTGAGCCGGACACCGGTGCCGTGCTGTTGACCGGCGCGACCGGGTTCGTCGGCATGGAGGTCCTGGCGCGGTACCTGGAGCAGGGTGAGCGGGAGCTGATCCTGCTGGTGCGCTCCGACTCGGACCGTCAGGCTGACCAGCGCGTCCAGGATGTGCTGTTGGGCCTGTTCGGCCCGGAGGCGCTGCGCTACGGGGCACGGGTGCAGGCAGTCGCAGCGGACCTCACGCTGCCGGCACTTGGGCTGGGTGCGGCGCGCCGTGAGGAGCTGGCCGAGCGGGTCACGACGATCGTGCACGGCGCCGCGTCGGTGTCGTTCGGGCTGGGGCTGGAGCAGGCCCGCGCGATCAACGTTGAGGGCACCAGGCGGATGCTGGAGCTGGCGCGGCTGGCGGCTGCGCGCGGAGCCGGGCTGCGCCGGTTCGGCTACGTGTCCACGGCGTTTGTATCCGGTGCGCATGCGGGCGCCTTTTCCGAGCACGACCTGGAGCTTGGCCAGCGCTTCCACAACTCCTATGAGCAGTCGAAGTTCGAGGCCGAAAGCTTGGTGGCGGAAACCTCGGATCTGCCCTACACCGTGCTGCGTCCGAGCATCGTCGTGGGGGACCGCGAGACCGGCTGGACGGCGGCCTTCAACGTGCTGTACTGGCCGTTGCGGGCCATCGCGCGTGGGCTCCTCGGCGTGGTGCCCGCCACGTTCGGATCGCCGGTTGACGTGGTCTCAGTCGATTATGTGGCCGCCGCGATCCACGCACTGTGTGAGGCCGATGCCGGGCTCGGGCAGACGTTCCATCTGACCGAGGGGCGTTCCGCCTCGGCGATCGAGGAGATCGCCGGCGCCGCCTGTGGCTACTTCGGGCAACCGTTCCCGGAGGTGCTCACGCCTGAGGAGTTCGCCGTGGCGACCGGTATCGGGACGGTCAGTGCCAGCAGCGGGGCAAGCAGCTATTTCCCGTACTTTTCTAACGCGACCGTGTTCGAGAACGCGCGCACGCGTGCGGTGCTGGAGCGTCTGGGGATCGCACCGTCACCGCTGCGTGACTACCTGGAGCGGCTGCTGGACTTCGCCGTCGCCAGCCGCTGGGGCAAAGCGCCGATCACCCGTCATGAGGCCAGCATCAGGGTGCAAACCCCGCCAGCCGGGGGGTTCGCCCACCCGGCAACTTGTGATGCGCTCTGGAACGGAGGACGTTGAGCGCATGTTTCCGTTCCCGAACACGGAGCGGGTCACGGAGGACTCCCCTCTCACTCACGCCTGTCCCGAGTGCGGCCACGTTGACGCCGTTCGGCGGAGCCTGACACTCAACTTCAACTACATGACCGTGGAGTGCCGCTGCCAGACCTGCGACGAGACCTGGAGTGTGCACGTGGACGCGGAGCCATCCCTGTCACGCAGCTCGTGGCCGGACTGACACCGCGGCACGCCCGCGCCTGAGACGCTGTCAGGCGTGCCGGTCCAATTCAGCAGCGAGGGCTCACTGCCGCTGGGTGCGGACGGTTCGGCCTGGGCGGACGCCTTTGAGCTGCTGGTGGAGGTCCTGTCGCGCGGTGAGCAGCCCGACGCCGGTGCGGACGCGTTCTACACGCGCGTCAGCGACGCCGTCTGCCAGCTGGCGCGGATGCGCCGCGCCGTGATCTTCCGTTATGACCCGGGCAGCCGCCGCGTGCGCGCGGCCGGTGCCCACAGGATCGACCTGGGGCCGTTCAAGGACGCGCACATGTCCGTTGAGTCGGCGCCGTTCACGGCGGAGGCGCTGGCCAAGGACCAGCTGGTCGAGGTCAGCGGTGACCTGCGCGGCTACTTCCCGCCCGAGTACCACTGGCTCGTATCAGATCCCGCCCAGCTGGTCTGCGCGCCGATGGCGACCGGCGGCCGGCAGGTCGGCGTGATCCTGGCCGACAGGGCGCTCGATGACCCGCCGCTGGAGGACGCCGAGCGCCAGCTGCTGTGGACGCTCGGCAAGGCGGCCGCACTGGCGACGGTCGCGCGCCGCTACGTGACCGACCGTGAGACCGCCCGCCAGCTGGAGCACCGCATAGATCTCGCACGTGAGGTGCACGAGCATGTGATCCAGCGCCTGTTCGGCGTGTCGCTCGCGCTGGACGGAGACGGCGACCTGCCGGCTGAGGCGCGCAAGCGCTGCGCCGAGGAGACCCAGGAGGCTCTGTCTGATCTGCGGGTCGCGATGCAACGCCCGCTGGGTCGCGCGCCGCGCGGGACCGCCACAACGTTCGCGGCGGAGCTGCAACGGATCAAGCTGGCCAACCCGCAGCTGGGCCTGGCCCTGGTCGAGGGTGACAGCGGCGATGTCCCCCAGCGGCTCGAGCCCCTGGCCCAGAGCGTTCTGCGTGAAGCGGCCCGCAACGCGGGGCGGCACGCGCAGCCAAGCGCCGTGGAGGTCCGGATCCAACGACAGAACGGCAGCTTCATCCTCACGGTCGACAACGACGGCGTGGCCGCGGCGGCGCCCAGGAACGCGGGGATCGGCTTGCGCCTGGCTGCGTTCGAGGCGCTGCACAACGGCGGCATGGTGGAGTTCGGCGAACATCACGGCGGCAACTGGCGGGTGCGGCTGATCGCACCGCTGTCCGATACGGACGGGGGACCCGGTGGCGACAGCACGTGAGCTGCCCCGCAGCATCGAACAGCTGCGGGTGCTGATAGTCGACGACCATGACGTCGTGCACTGGGGCTTCCGGCTGATGTTGGGCCAGCAGCGCTGGGTGCAGCGCTGCCTGTCAGCCTCCAGCTCCGAGCAGGCCGTCGCCCTGGCCGCGCGCTACACGCCGCACGTCGCCGTGGTGGACCTGTTCATCGGTGAGGAATCGGGCGCGGAGGTGTGCGCCGCGCTGAAGACGGCCCAGCCGTGGATCCGGGTGCTGTTGATGTCGGGCGCCGGGGAGATCTCGCGCCACGCCGCCCGGCTGGCCGGGGCCTCCGGCTTCGCCTACAAGGACTGGCCGGCGCCGAAGATCGCCGAAGCGGTCCACGCGGTAGGCCTCGGCAAGGAGGTCTTCGAGTACCGCGAGCAGGCCGGCGTGCACGGCCTCTCACAGCGCCAGCGCGAGGTGCTGGCGCTGCTCGGCTCCGGCGCGACGAACCCCGAGATCGCCGCGGCGCTGCACCTGTCCCCGCACACCGTCAAGGAGCACACCAGCGCCGTGTACCGCAAACTCGGCGTCCGCAACCGCTCAGAGGCCGTGCAGCTCGCCCAGCGGCTGGGGCTGGGCGTCCCGACGCGCTAGATGGTTGATTCCACGGCCGGGCGAGTGATCGCTGTTCGGCCTGTGGGTGGTGTTGGATGCCGGGGTGGTCGGGGACCAAGCCGGTCAAGGACACA
>JAFMRN010000293.1 GCA_017354065.1 Solirubrobacterales bacterium | reverse complement strand
GCACGTGGCCGCGCGCTCCATCAGCGTCGGGGACGGGATCCCGAGCGTTTCAATCGCCCAGGCGTCAATCGCGCGCTGCTGGGCAGCGTCGGGCAGCGGCTCAAGCCACCCTGGCAGGCCCATCTACTCGACGGTGACCGTCTTGGCCAGGTTCCGCGGCTGGTCCACGTTCAGGCCGCGCCGGCGCGCGATCTCGTAGGCGAGCACCTGCAGCGGGACGACCGCCAGCAGCGGCGCCAGCATCCAGTCGGTCTTGGGGACGCGGATCACCTCGTGGGCGTGCTCGGAGATCGCCACGTTGTCCTCCGATGCGACGGCGACCACGCGCGCGCCGCGGGCGCGCACCTCCTGGACGTTTGAGATCAGCTTGTTCAGCACCGGTGAGTCGGTGGCGACGGCGACCACCGGGGTGGACGCGTCCAACAGCGCGATCGGACCGTGCTTCATCTCCCCGGCCGCGTACGCGTCGGTCGCTATGTAGGAGATCTCCTTCAGCTTCAGCGCGCCCTCCAGCGCCGCGGGCACGCCGGCGTGACGGCCGATGTAGAGGAAGAAGCCAGCCTGGTAGAGCTGCTCGGCGATCCGCGCGACGTTCTCGGCCTGGCTCTGGAGCAGCTCGCTGATCATGTGCGGGACGCGGCGCAGCTCGGCCACGAGGCCGGCCAGCGTCCCGCGGTCAAGGGTGCCGCGGTGCTCGGCCAGGTTCAGGGCCAGCAGGTACAGGGCGATGACCTGGGCCACGAACGTCTTGGTCGCGGCCACGCCGATCTCCAGCCCGGCGCGGGTGTAGAGCACGCCGTCTGACTCGCGCGTCATCTGGCTTCCCATGATGTTGGTCAGCGCCAGCACCTTGGCGCCCTTCTCGCGCGCGATCCGCATCGCCGCCAGCGTGTCCAGCGTCTCGCCGGACTGGGAGATGCCGATCACCAGGTCCTGGCTGGAGACCACCGGGTTGCGGTAGCGGTACTCGGAAGCGATCTCGACCTCGACCGGGACCCGGGCCCACTCCTCAATCGCGTAGCGGCCGATCAAGCCCGCGTGGTAGGAGGTGCCACAGCCGACGATCACTATCCGGCGCACCTTTTCCAGGACCTCGGCGGTGATCGGCGCAGCCGACTCGGCCGGCGTCGCGAGGTCCAGGTCGATGCCGTCGGAGCGGGTCGCGCGCTCACCGATCGTGTCCGCGACGGCCTCGGCCTGCTCATTGATCTCCTTCAGCATGAAGGTCTCATAGCCCTGCTTCTCTGCCGTTTCCGCGTCCCAGTCGATCTCTGAGATCTCGCGGGTCAGCGGCGCGCCGTCGATCGTCGCGAACTCGACGCCCTCAGGCGTGACGGTCACGATCTCATCGTCGTTCATGTACTGGACCTTGCGCGTGTGCGCCATGAAGGCGGGCACCGCGGAGCCGATGAACTGCTCCCCCTCCCCACGGCCGATGATCAGCGGGGTCTCCTTGCGCACGGCGACCAGCTTGCCGGGCTCATCGGCGCTGACCGCGACGAAGCTGAAGTGGCCCTCCAGCTCCTTGTAGGTCTCCCGCACCGCCTCGACCAGGCTCCCCTGGGCGTAGTGGTGGGCTATCAGGTGGGCGATCACCTCGGCGTCGGTCTCCGAGGTGAAGTCCGCACCCATGTCTGAGAGGCGCTGTTTCAGCGCCACGTAGTTCTCGACGATGCCGTTCAGGACTATGTGGATCCGGTCGGCGGTGTCGTAGTGGGGATGGGCGTTGGCCTCCGTGACGCCGCCGTGGGTGGCCCAGCGGGTATGCCCGATCCCGGTGCCGAGCGGCTTTTGATGGGCTTCGGGCTGGGGGTCGTCCAGGGAGATCGCGGTGAAGGATCCGGTGTCGGCGCTGGCGGTCTCCTGCGTGGCCAGACCGCGGCTGGCGAGCGCGGTGCGCAGCGCGTCGAGGTTGCCGACCGCACGCACGGCATCGATCCGGTCACCCTCGATCACGGAGATCCCGGCGGAGTCATAGCCTCGATATTCCAGCTTCTCCAGCCCGGCCAACAGCAGGGCGCGAGCCTCTTGTGGCCCGACGTAACCGACGATGCCGCACATCCTGGAACTCCTTTCCTACCGACGCAAAGGGATGCTCATCTTATCCGCGGCCGCTCGGGTCCTCGGCCAATGTCGTTTCAACCACGTCCACCAGCCGGGCGCAGAAGCGCTCGGTCTCCTCGGCGCTGGGCGCCTCGACCATCACGCGGACCAGCGGCTCGGTGCCTGACGGGCGCACCAGCACCCGGCCGCGGCCGCTGAGCTCGCCGTTGACCTGCTCGATCGCCTCCTGCACGGCGGGGCTGTCCATAGCCGCTCCCAGGGCGTCACGGTCCTTGGCCCTGATGTTGACCAGCTTCTGGGGCAGTTTCTGCATCCCGTCGCGCTCGCGCAGGTCGCTGCCGTCCAGCGCCTCGAGCGTCAGCAGCGCGCTGGCGATCCCGTCACCCGACGGCCCGAAGCTCATGTCGATGATGTGCCCGGACTGCTCACCACCGAGGCGCCAGTCGCGCTTGCGCAGCTCATCCAGCACGTAACGGTCGCCGACGGCGGTGCTGGCGACCTCGATGCCCGCACTCGCCATCGCGGTGTGGAAGCCGTAGTTGGTCATCACGGTCACCGCGACGCCGTCGCCGGGCAGCTCACCGCGGCGCTTGAGATGCAGCGCGCCCAGCGCGATCAGCTCGTCGCCGTCAACGGTGCTGCCGCCGGCGTCGACAGCCAGCACCCGGTCCCCGTCACCGTCGAAGGCAAAGCCGACGTCGTAGCCGCCGGAGCGGATCGTCTCTGACAGCAGGTCCAGGTGCGTGGACCCGCAGCCGGCGTTGATGTTGCGCCCGTCCGGCCGGTCAGAGAGCACCGTCACGTCCGCGCCCAGGCGCCGAAAGATCTCGGGCGCGGCCAGGTAGGTGGCGCCGTTGGCGCAGTCCAGCAGGACCCGCCGTCCGCTCAGGTCGAGCCGTGAGAAGCGCTGCTCAAGCTCACGCAGGTAGTCCTCAAGCGCGGCGTGCAGGTCACGCACACGCCCGATCCGCGCGGCCGGGGCGCCGTCGCCAGCGGCGATCGCGGCCTCGATCTGCTGCTCGGTGCCGTCGTCCAGCTTGAACCCGTTGCCCGCGAACAGCTTGATCCCGTTGTCCTCATACGGGTTGTGGGAGGCCGAGATCACGGCCGCCAGCGCGAGCCCGTGGCG
>JAFMRN010000006.1 GCA_017354065.1 Solirubrobacterales bacterium | reverse complement strand
CGCGCGTGAGCGGCGCGGGGCCGGATTACGACGTGCTCGGGCAGACGCTCGACGACGCGGCGGGGGAGGCGTTCGACAAGGGGGCGCGGCTGCTCGGCCTCGGCTACCCGGGCGGCGCCGCGCTGGAGGCGCTCGCCGGCGACGGGGACCCCGCCGCGTTCGAGTTCCCGACCGCCAGCCGCATGGGCGGGCTGGACTTCTCCTTCGCCGGGCTGAAGACCGCGCTGCTCTACAAGGTCCGGGACCTCGGGCAGATCGAGGCTGCCCGCCGGCGTGCCGATCTGGCGGCCGCCTACCAGGCCGCGATAGTTGAAACGCTGATGCTGCGCCTGCGCCGCGCGCTGAAACAGACCGGCGCCGAGCGTCTGGCGCTGGGCGGCGGCGTGGCGGCCAACGGTGCGCTGCGGGCCGCGGTGCGGGAGCTGGGCGTCGAGGTCCATGTGCCCGCCCGCGAGCTGTGCACGGACAACGCGGCGATGATCGCCGCCGCGGCGCTGTACAGCGAACCGGTCCGGTTCCCGGCTTACCTCGGCCTTGACGTATACCCCACAGGCCAGCACGCATGAGCGAAGTGAAGGTCTACATGCGGGAGGGCTGTCATCTCTGTGACCAGGCGCTGGCGGTGATTGAGCGCGTCCGGGCGCGCCACGGCTTCGCGCTGGAGCTGATCGACATAGAGTCCGATGATGCGCTGATGCTGGCCTATCTGGAACGGATTCCGGTGGTGGCGGTCGACGGCCAAGAGCGCTTTCAGTTCTTCGTGGACGAGCCGGGGCTGATCCGGGCGCTCGGTATTGTGAGCGCGCCATGAGCGCCGAAGGTGAGATCGATATCCAGGCCGGCCGGGCCCTGTTCGAGGACGGCCAGGACTTCACGGTCGGTCTCGAGGAGGAGTTCGCGCTGCTGGATCCCCAGCACCTGGGGCTGGTACCGCGGTACCCGGAGCTGGCCAGCGCCGCGCTGGAGGACCCGCTGCTGGCCGAGTCGGTGTCCGGTGAGCTGATCTCCTCCGAGATCGAGATTCGCTCGGGTCGCGGTGAGAGCCTGGCCGATGCGATCCGGCGCCAGAACGAGTACCGCCGGGCCCTGTTCCGCCTGGCCGGCGAGCACGGCGTCGCGCTGGGCGCGACTGGCACGCACCCCTGGTCGCCGTACCTGGAGCAGCCGATCATCGACACCGAGCACTACCACCGGGTCGAGGACGGACTCAAATGGGTCGCCTGGCGCAACAACACCTTCAGCCTGCACGTCCACATGGGCGTGCGCGGCGCCGACCGTGCCGTGCGCGTCTGTGACCGGCTGCGCCCGGTGCTGCCGGTGCTGCTGGCGATCTCCGCCAACTCACCGTTCCTGGACGGGCGCGACAGCGGTCTCGCGTCGGTGCGCTCCCAGACCTTCACGCGCAGCTTCCCGCGCTGCGGTGTCCCCGACCCGTTTGGCGACTGGCGCAACTACGCCGACTACATAGACCTGCTGGTCCGGACCCGCTCGATCGTCGAGTACACGCAGGTCTGGTGGTCGGTCCGCCCGCATCTGAGCTTCGGCACGGTTGAGGTGCGGATCTGCGACGCGCAGAACACGGCCGAGGACTCCGACGCGCTTGCTGCGTTGGTCGTGGCCTGTATGGCTCAAGCTGTACTTGAGGTTGACGCTGATGAGGATCAGGCCGGCCTGATGCCCTCGCGACTGATCGAGGAGAACCTCTGGCGGGCGATTCGCTATGGGCTGGACGGAAGCCTGCTGGATTTCTCGGATCCCGCGCGCCCCGAGGCCTACCCTGCGACCGAGGCGGCCGCGCGTCTGCTGCAATGGAGCGAACCGGCGCGGCGTGAGCTGGGCATCGATGTACCGCTGCCGATCAGCAGCGGCACACAGCAGCAACGCAGGCTGTTGGCGGAGGCCGGCAGCCTGGAGCAGGCGTACGCCCGGATCGTCAACGACACGCGTGACTCGTATGCTGCCGCGGGAACCGCCGAGGAGGTAACGGGATGACCGACCAGCAACAGCCCGACCCGCAACAGGGCGCCAGCGAAGAAGAGCTTCGAGCTGCCTATGAGGCCGAGATCAAGAAGATCAACGTCCAGCAGGTACTGCTGGAAAATGTTGTGACGCTGATCAACCTGGGCATGCGCCGCGCCGGCCTGATCGAGGGCACCGAGGATGAGCGCGATCCGACCCAGGTGCAGACGGCGATCGAGGGCGTGCGGACGCTGGCGCCGCTGATCGACGCGACCGCGCCTGAGCAGGCCTCACAGGTCCGCGACGCGCTGTCTCAGCTGCAGATGGCCTACGTGCAGATCGGCGGTGGCGGCGAGCTGAAGCTCGAGGGTGCCGAGGCGCCGGCGCCCGCCCAGCCCGGCAAAGAAGGGGCCGGGCCGGCGCAGTCAAGCGGCAAGCTCTGGGTCCCCGGTCAGTAGCGCCAGAGGCGTAGGCTAGGGACAATGCTGATCCTGATTGTGGGTTGTGGCCGCGTCGGCGCAGCCGTCGCCAAACGAGCGCTGGAGGCCGGGCACGAGATCTCCGTACTGGATGCCGACCCGCTGTCCCATGAGCGGCTGGATCGTGACCAGACATCGACCTGGGAGGACGCGGGCGGCCGCTTCACAGTCGGCGCCGCGCTGGAGATCGACGGGCTGATTGAGGCCGGGATCGAGCGCGCGGACGTGTTCCTGGCGGCCACCAGCGGCGACAACACGAACCTCGTGATCGCCCAGATCGCCCAGCGCCGGTTCAAGGTGCCACGGGTCGTGGTGCGGGTCGCCGACCCGGGCCGCGCGGGCTGGTACGCCGAGCAGGGACTGCACACGATCTGCCCGACCCAGATCGCGATTGATCAGGCTGAGAAGCTCGCGCTGGAGCCGGTGGCCTGATGTACGTGATCATCTGCGGTGCCGGCAAGGTCGGCTGGAACCTCGCGCGTGAGCTGATCGGCAAGGACCGCGAGGTGACGCTGATCGAGTCCAACCACGAGCGTTACCGCGTCGTGGAGGAGGAGCTGGAGCACGCCGTCCAGTACGGCGACGCGACCGAGATGTGGGTCCTGGAGCGCGCCGGGATCCAGCGCGCCGATCTGGTGATCGCGGTCACCGGCGATGACGAGGACAACATCCTGATCTGCCAGATGTCGCGCGAGAAATACGGCGTGCAACGGATCGTGGCGCGCGTCAACAACCCGCGCAACCTCCAGCACTTCAAGCTGCTCGGGATCCAGCCCGCGGTCTCTGCGACCGACCTGATCATGCGCCTGATCGAGCACGAGGTGCCCGAGTACGGCCTGGTCCAGCTGCTGGCGCTGGAGGAAGAGCATCTGGAGATCATCGAGCTCGAGGTCGGCGCCGGTTCTGAAGCGGACGGAAAGCGCGTGTCCGACGTGGCGCTGCCGGACGGCGCGCTGATCATCTCGGTGCTGCGCGATGGGGCCGGTTTCGTGCCGAAGGTCGACAGCGTGATGTCAGCGGGGGACCAGGTCCTGCTGATCCTCGACCCCGGCCTTGAGGGTGAGATCACCGGCGCGTTTGCGCCCGCGGGAAGCCCTGCGTTCTAGCCGCTATTGCTACGCTCAGGCCCGGCTATTGCCCGGTCGTCTAGTGGCAAGACTCCGCACTCTGGATGCGGCAACGGTGGTTCGAATCCATCCCGGGCAGTTGAGTTGGTGTGAAGCCGGTATTGCGGCTAACGGTTCCTTGTTGTCAGGAGAGCGTTCCCGCCAATAAGATCCCCGTCGGTCCGGGGAGATTTGGAAGATCTCCCGGGAGTTGAGGAGAGGCCGAGGGCGTGACCGCAGTACTGAAGATCTACGAGCCGTTCCGGGCGTTCATCGAGACGATCGGATCGATGGTGCTGCTGTTCTGGCGCAGCCTGGTGGCCGCCGTGACGCCGCCCTACAACTACGGGCCGGAGCTGGTCGACCAGTTCCTGTTCGCGCTCCGCGTCGGCTGGATGCCGATGATCATCGCCTCCCTGGCCTTCACCTACGGCCCGGCCGGTATCGAGCTCGGCGACTTCCTCAACTACGTGGGCGCGATCGACCGCCTCGGCGGCCTGTTCGTGCTGGTCGTGGTCCGTGAGCTCGCGCCGTTCATCTGCGCGCTGGTGATGGCCGGCGTCGCCGGCACGGCGATGACCGCCGACCTCGGCGCCCGCAAGATCCGCGAGGAGCTGGACGCGCTGATGGTGCTCGGTGTCGACCCGATCAAGAGCCTGGTCGTGCCGCGGTTCCTGTCGCTGATGCTGCTGACCCCGCTGTTCTCCATCTACGCGCTGCTGTTCGGCCTGCTCGGCGGCATCCTCGTGACCCTCTCCAACGGCGCCCAGGTGGGCCCGTACCTCGCGACGTTCATCGCCCAGGCGACGACGATTGAGTTTCTCGCGATGCTGATCAAGTCGACGCTGTTCGGCGCGATGATCGCGATCGTCTGCTGTTACAAGGGCCTGACCGCAGCCGGCGGCGCCGAGGGCGTCGGCCGCGCGGTCAACCAGGCGGTAGTGCTCGCCTTCATCGGCATCGGCTCCATCGACTACGTCTTCACCCAGACCTTGCTGGCAACCAACCCGATCCTGAACACCCCCCGATGAGCGCGCTTTCAAGACCGATCGAACAGCTCGAGTCCTTCGGCGAGGTCGCCCGCTTCTGGGGCAAGATCGTCGTCAAGATCATCAACGGCCGCGTCTTCAAGTTCATCGGCGAGGCGATCCGTCAGGCCGGCATCCTGATCACCGGCTCGGGCCTGATCGTGCTGGGCCTGTGCTTCATCCTCGGGCTGCAGTGCGGGATTGAGGGCGCCTACGGCGTCAAGTCGATCGGCGCCGCCAGCGCCACGGGCGCGATCACCGCGATCTGTGACTTGCGCGAGATCACGCCCTACGCGTTCGGCTACATGCTGGCCGCCAAGGTCGGGACCGGCTTTGTCGCCGAGCTCGGCTCGATGCGGATCTCGGACGAGATCGACGCGCTGGAGGTGATGGGCTTCGACGCGATCCTGTACCTCGGCTCCACGCGGCTGCTGGCGACCTGGATCGTCGTCCCGTTCCTGTATGCGGCCGCCATCGCGGTGGGGTACTTCGCCTCCTACATGGCAACTGTGGTTCAGTTGCAGGAAGTTTCCAAAGGCGGTTATCTACAGCTGTTCTGGGAGTTCCAGAGCGTGCCCGACTTCTTCTTCTCGTTCATCAAGGCGATCGTCATGGCCACGTTCATCGTGCTGGTATGCATCTACTACGGATACAACGTCAGAGGTGGACCCGTGGGCGTCGGTAAGGCGACGGCTCAGTCGATGGTCGCCAACATCCTCGGTATCCACGTGATCGGCATGGTCGGCACCCAGTTGTTCTGGGGTACCAACGGCAACGCGCCAATCGGTGGCTGATGCGGGTCTCGCGCGCGGACATCACAAAATGGGTCGCGATCGCCGCGGCGGTGGTCGCCGTGGTCGTGATCGTGCTCGTGCTGTTCACGGGCGGCTCCGGCTACACCGTCAACGCGCAGTTCACGGACGCCGGGCAGCTGGTCTCAGGCGACAAGGTCGTGGTCGCCGGCCGTCAGGTCGGCTCGGTCCAGGGCATGTCGATCACCAACAACGGCCTGGCCGACGTGAAGATGTCGATCAGCGACAAGACGATCAACCCGCTGAAGTCGACCAGCACCGCGACCATCGGCCAGCTCAGCCTGACCGGCGTGACCAACCGCTTTGTCTCGATCTCGCCCGGGGTCGACGGCACGAACGTTCCCGACAACGGCACGCTGCCCGTCTCCCAGACCAAGGGGATCGTCGACCTGGACACGGTGCTCGACACGCTGACTCCCCAGGTCCGCCAGTCGCTGATCAAGTTCCTTCACACCGGGGCCTACTTCGTGAACGGCAAGACGCCGAAGGACTTCTCGACCTTCGTCCAGTACCTGAACCCGGCGATGAGCCAGCTGAGCAACCTCGGCGCGGAGGTCGTGTCTGACAAGTACGCGCTGGACCGCCTGCTCGGTTCGGGCGCCAAGCTGACCAGCTCACTGGCATCCAACACCCCCGCCTTTGAGAGCGCCGTATCGAACACCTCGAACGTGCTCTCACAGCTGTCCAACGCGCGCGGCGCGCTGGCCGACTCCTTCAACCGCGCGCCCAGCGTATTCGCCCAAGGTGACCAGGTCCTGGGCCACGTCGACACCACGCTCCGGAACATCCAGCCGACCCTGACGGCGCTACAGCCGGTGGCGCCGAAGCTGGCCAGCTTCCTGCGCGCGGTCGGCCCGTTCGCCTCCAACCTGCGGCCGACCGTCGGTGACCTCCAGGCACTGCTGCCGGAGGCCAACTCCGCGCTGACGAAGTTCCCGGCCGTCGGCGCCAAGGCCACGCCCGCGATGAAATCACTGGCGAGCATGCTGAGGCAGATAGAGCCGATCACCACCGGCGTCCGGCCCTACACGCCGGATCTGGTGGAGGCGTTCTTCAACGGCGTCGTCGGTAACACGGGCGCGAGCTATGACGCGAACGGTCACTACCTGCACGCGCGCCTGTCGCTGCCACCGAGCACGCCGACGCTGAAGAACGTGGTCTCCCTGCTGGGCCCGGCCGCCAAGGACGTCCAGACCAGCGGCGTGATCAACTACGGCCAGGTGCGTCCATGCCCGGGCGGCGGCGCGGGCTCCTCGCCTGACGGCTCCGCTCCGTGGACCAACCCGGGCGGTGTGGCAAAGAGCCTCGGCACGCTGTGTTCACCCTCCGACGATCAGGGGGCGGGATGAGGCGTCTGATCGGGATCGCAATCAGCGTTCTGGTGGCAGCCGGCGCCGCGCTGGCGATCGCCACGGTCGCCCAGGGCGGCGACAGCTACAAGTTCGACGTGATCTTCGACAACGGACGCGCGCTGATCGCCGGTGAGACGGTGAAGATCGCCGGCGCCGTGGCCGGCACCGTCTCAAACGTCAGCGTCACGCCGGACGAGAAGGCGAAGGTCGAGGGCACGATCACCAACCGCTTCCAGTTCCACACGGACGCGAGCTGCCTGCTGCGCCCCGAGGGCCTGATCGCGGAGGACTACCTGGAGTGCGACCCGGGCTCTCCCAACAAGCCGCTGCTGGCCTCCAAGAACGGCCAGCCGCCGACCGTGCCGGTGTCCCAGACCAAGGAGCCGGTCCAGCTCCAGGACCTGTTCGACATCTTCAACGTGCCGACCTCAGAGCGCTTCCAGGCGCTGATCAACGAGCTGGGCATCTCGACGGCCGGCACCGGCGATCAGCTGAACTCGATCCTGCGGCGCGCGAACCCGACGCTGCAGCTGGCCGACAACGTGATCGGCATCCTCAACAGCCAGACGAGCCAGCTGTCGACCGCGATCAACGCGACCGACCAGATCGCGCGGACCGGGGTCAACCGCACCGCTGCGGTCCACAACTTCGTGACCCAGGCCAACGGCCTGTTGCGCCTGACCAACAGTCACACAGGGTCGATGGAGCAGTCGATCAACAAGCTCCCGGGCCTGCTGGCGTCCGCACGGCCGGCGTTGAACGACCTGAACACGGTCGCCGTGGACGGCACGCCGCTGCTCTCCAGCATCCGCCAGGCGACGCCGGCCCTGAACAAGGTCTCCAATGACATCGTGCCGTTCACCAAGCTGGCGGAGCCGAACCTGGCGAGCCTGGCGGGCACGATCGACCAGGCGATCCCGGATGCCACGGCCGCGCGCCCGCTGGTGCACACGGTCACCCACTACCTGAACGTGTCTGCCACGCCGACCGCGCAGTTCGCGTCGATGATGCAGAACATGCTCCAGCACGGGGTCTCTGAGAACTTCCTGTCGATCCTCTACTACATCAGCGGCGCGCTGTCCAAGTACGACTCCCACGGCCACATGCTGTCCGGGCTGCTGGAGAACCCGAACAACGGTGACTGCGTGACCTACTCGCGTCAGCCTGAAAACGGCTGTCAGGCTCACTTCCAGCCACAGCCCGGCTTCTCGGCGCTGCCGATGAGCCGGACCCGCGCCGGGATCAAGGTCGGGAACGCCGTGCGCAAGGCGAACAAGCGGAGCACCACGACCAAGCGCGCCGCCAAGCAGGGCGGGGCTGCTCCGGGCAGCGCTCCGGACAAGTCATCAGCGGCTGCCGCCAGCGCCCTGGCTGCTGGAACACCCACAGGTTCCAGCAGCCCCAACAACGCTTCAAGCGGGGCCCAGAGCAACCCTCTGTCCAACCTCGGCGGCGGCATGAAGAACCTCGGCAGCACGCTCAGCGGGACCGTTGACAGCGTCACCTCGGGCACCGGGACGACGACCGCGCCGGCGCCGACCGCCACCAGCGCCGCTCAGAACAACGTCGGCACGACGCTGAACAGCGTGAACGCCAAGGTCAACCAGGTGCTCGGCTCCCAGACCGGCACGGGCACCGGGACCACGACCACCCAGACGAGTACGACCGGGACGCAGACCTCGACCACCGCGTCGGGCGGGTCGCTCCAGAGCCTTCTCTCTTACCTCCTGAAGTGATATGAGATCCCGGCGCGCAGGAGCGATCAAATCGATCTTCAACAACCCGGTGCTGATCGGGACGCTGACGGTGCTCGTCGTGATCGTGGCGGTGTTCCTCTCCTACACCGCCCAGAACGGCCTGCCGTTCATCCCGACCTACGCGGTCAACGTGCAGGTCGCTGACGGCGGCGAGCTGAACAAGAACGCCGACGTGCGGATCGGCGGTGCGCGCGTCGGCCAGGTGCTGGCCGTCGTGCCGGAGCCGGCCAGCAAGCAGTGGCCGCACCCGTACGCGAAGCTGGAGCTGCAGCTGCAGAAGTCGCTGCAGCCGCTGCCCGCGAACACCAAGTACCAGGTCAGGCTCGCGTCGATCCTCGGCGGACAGTACGTCGAGCTGTTCCCGGGCAAGAAGAGCGCGGGCGTCGGCACGGTGCCCGACGGCGGCACGCTGGCGCTGAACACCAACAACGCCAAGAACCACAACGTCCCCTACATCGACATGTCACAGGCCTTTGACGTGTTCGGTCCCAAGACCAGGGACGGGATCCGCTCGGTCACGCGCGTGCTGGGCGACTCCTTCAGCGGCCGCGGCGCCGAGATCAACCAGGGGATCTACTCGCTCGACCATCTGATTTCACCGGTGCAGAACGTGCTGCGCCTGCTGAGCTCGCCGAGCACGAACCTGCGCGGGTTCCTCTCCAACCTGGCATCCAGCACGTCGGTGATCGCGCCCGAGACGAGCAACCTGTTCAACCTGCTCCAGAACGGTGCGACCACCGCCGGCGCGCTGAACACGCCGGCGCTGGGACAGACCTTCGACACCCTGCCTTCGGTCGAGGACAGCGGCAGCTCGGCGCTGAACAACAGCCGTCCGGTGCTGAATGAGCTGGCCGGGATCACCCAGGAGCTGAAGCCGGCCGCCGCGGTCCTGCCCGGCACCGCCCAGCGGCTCGACACGGTGCTGAACACCGCGGGCCCGACCCTGCAGCTGCTGACGCCCGTGTCCAACACCGTCAACGGCGCGCTCGCCGCGACCAAGAACCTGGCGAACGACCCGTCCGCCACCCAGGCGTTCAAGAACCTCGGCAGCACGGATCTCGGTACCGCCGGGTCCTCCGCGTTCCTCGGCCTGGGCGCGATCTTCAACACCGTGAAGGACGCCCAGGTGTCCTGCAACGTCGTCGGCACCTGGTCGCGCAACTTCGCCGGGATCATCTCTGAGGGCAACGCCCAGGGCAACTGGCTGCGGATGATGCCGGTCGTCAACACCAGTGACCTGCTGCAGTCGAACCAGACCAGCCCCGACCTGCACATGAACACCAACCCGCAGGAGACCGGCGGCCAGTGCCAGGACGGCAACGAGAGCTACGCGCCCGGCACCTCGATCGGCAGCCCCGGCGGCACGGCGGGCCACACCGCCAACACGGCGCCGCCGTCGGGGACCTACGGACTCGGTAAGAAGGCGGGGTTGGTTCCGTGAGCCCGAAGATCAGGAACCCGCTGCGCCGCCCTGGCGGCCACAAGCGCAAGACCCCGGCGCTGCTGATCGCCGCGATCTGCATCATCATCCCGCTGCTGATCATCTACTACGCCTTTGAGCAGAAGCTGCCGTTCATCAGCTCCAGCTACACCGACTACGCGATGGTGTCCAACAGCGTGAACGTGATGCCCCACTCGCCGGTGCGTATCGCCGGCGTCGACGTGGGGGAGGTCACCAGCGTGCAGCCGGCGCCGCCGAACGGCACCAAGATCGCCTTCACGCTGCAGAAGACCGCGCTGCCGATCCACACCGACGCGACGATGACGATCCGTGACCGCGTGTTTCTGGAGGGCGGCTACTACCTGGGCCTGGAGCCGGGCAGCCCCTCAGCGCCGGTGGCGAAGCAGGGCTTCACGATCGATCAGCAGCACACCAACTCGCCGGTGCAGTTCTACCAGCTGCTCTCGACCTTCGATACCAACGCGCGCCAGAACCTGGAGACGCTGCTGAACACCGCCAACCTCGCCTTCAGCCCGAGCCCCGGCGCCAGCGAGGCGAACAGCGGCGCCGGCGGGCTGAAGACGGCGATTCCGACGCTGACGCCCGATCTGAAGGACGCGGCGCAGTTCAGCCAGGCGCTGACCGGCCCGAACTCGGGCGACCTGGAGCGGCTGCTGTCCAGCACCTCCGACATCACCACGACGCTGTCGAACCACAGCACGAACCTGAACAGCCTGGTCCGCGGCCTGGACAACTCGACGGCCGCGCTGGCGAACACGGATGGCGCGCTCGACTCATCGGTCAACGGGCTGGATCAGACCCTGCAGGTGACGCCGGCGACGCTGACCGCGCTGGACCGCTCGCTGGGACCGCTGAACACGCTGTCAAACGACCTGGGGCCGGCGCTGCAGCAGTCACCGCCGCTGCTGGATCAGCTGACCTCTGAGACCAACGCCGTCAACGGCGTCGTCGCACCGGCCTCGCGCGGACGCCTGGTCTCCTCACTGCACACGCTGCTGGCGGACCTGCCCAACACGCTCGGCCAGCTCGGAACGGTGTTCCCGGCCACCCAGGCGGCCGCCGGCTGCCTGTCCCAGCGGGTCCTGCCGCTGCTGAACGAGCAGGTCAAGGACGGGAAGCTGTCCACCAACGATCCGGTCTGGAAGGACCTGGTCCACGCGCTGCCGAACATCGCCGGCGCGAGCTCCTACTTTGACGCGGACGGGCCGTATCTGAAGGCGGCCGCGGGCCTCGGCGATGGCTCCACGCCGCAGTCGGACCTCGGCTCGCTGAACGGCAGCCCGCTGTCGAACCTGCTCAGCGGCAAGCCCGTCGACAGCAGCAGCGGGATCGCCCCGCACTGGCTCGGCGACCTGAACGCGTCCGACTTCCGGCCCGACGTGTCCTGCACGAGCCAGCCGCTGCCCAAGAACCTCGGCCCGAACCCAGCGGAGGCTGACAAGTGAACTCCCGGATGATGCTCCAGTTGCGCCGCTACGGCCGGTCGTTCCTGATCGTGCTGGGGATGGTGGTCGTCGGCCTTGCGGCTGCCTTCTACATCCTGATGGAGCAGCGGCTGCCGAACCCGCTCCAGCACGTCTATAAGGTCAACGCGGACTTCCCGACGGCCGCCGGCGTCGTCGGCAGCCTCGGTGAGCCGGTCGACGTCTCCGGCGTGAAGGTCGGACAGATCACCGGTGTGCAGCTGCACGCCGGCACCGGGCGCCTGCAGCTGGAGATCGACAAGGGCAAGGGCGTCGACCACCTCTACAACGACGCCTACGCGGTCGTGACCCCCAACACCGCGCTCGGCGACATGTACGTGGACATCTTCCCGGGACGCAAGAAGGCGGGCGTGATGCCGCCGGGCGGCACGATCCACGTGTCCGACACCACCAGCCCGACGCAGTCAGACCAGCTGCTCGACAACCTCGACCTGGACACGCGGTCCTGGTTCACGAGCCTGATCACCGCACTGACCGGTGGTGTCAAGGGGCGCGGCAGCTGCGCGACGACCGCGACAACGGGCTGCATCAAGCAGCTGCTCCAAACGCTGGGGCCGACAGCCAGCCAGGCGCGAACCATCTCCGACCTGCTGTCCAAGCGGCGCAACCAGATCGCGGACCTGAACCACAACCTCGGGAAGATGACCGCGCAGATCAGCACCGACGACGGTCAGATCGGGCAGGTCATTGACGCGGCCAACACGACCGTGCAGGCGGTGGCCAGCCAGGACAGCCAGCTGCAGTCGGCGATCCGCCTGCTGCCGGGCACGCTGTCCACGGCGCGCACCACCTTCTCGAACCTGACCAACTTCGCCAACCAGCTCGGCCCGACAGCCACCTCGCTGGAGCCGCTCGCCCACAACCTGCCCACGACCCTGGGCGACCTGAAGACGCTGGTCAAGGCCTCCGCGCTGCTGCCGGTCAACAAGGTCAGTGCCTTCGAGTCGGCCATGGCGCCGCTGACCAGTGATCTGGTCGGGGTCAACGCCGCGCTGAGCCGCTCGGTGCCGGCCCTGACGAGCTCCTTCAAGGGCCTCCAGTACCTCACCAACGAGCTGGCGTATGACCCAGGGCACGGGAACCCCGGCTTCCTCTACTGGCTGGCGTGGTTCGGGCACAACGCGGACTCGTTCGTCGCGACCAAGGACGCGAACGGTCCTGCCTGGCGCCTGAACCTGGAGACGACCTGCTCGAGCATGAACTCGCTGAAGTCGAAGAACCAGACGCTGTACACCCTGTATAAGGACGTCATCGGCACGTTCGGCTGTAAGTAGCCGCAAGGAGATCCAGTGGTAACCCAAGCACCGAAAAAATCAGCAACCGCAGCGATGGTGCTCTTCAGCCTGTCCTGCATCGGGCTGATCATCTTCGTTTGGGTCGCCTTCGGCGGCACCGTGCCGCTGTCGGCCAAGGGCTACCAGATCAAGGCGCTGTTCAAGGAGACCGGCCAGCTGGTGCCGAACGCCGACGTGCGCATCTCCGGCGTCAACGTCGGCAAAGTCGCCGCCGTCCAGGCGCAGGGACGCAACTCACTAGTGACGATGGACCTGAACGAGCAGTACTCGCCGATCCCCAAGGACACCAGGGCGATCCTGCGCCAGAAGACGCTGCTGGGGGAGGGGTATGTCGACCTCTCAACCGGTGACGGCGGCAGTGCGAAGCTGCCTGACGGCGGTACGCTTCCGCCCGGTCACATCGCCCAGACCCAACAGCTCGACCAGGTCCTGAACGACTTCACGCCGCCGGTCCAGGCCGACCTGCAGCGGCTGCTTGCAGGTACCGCCAAGGGGTTGAACGGGCGCGGCCAGGACCTGAATGACGCGCTGGGCAACTTCGGGCCGGCGTCCTCCGAGCTCCAGCAGCTGGCGGATGTGCTGAACGGCCAGTCCGGCAACATCAAGGGGCTGATCAACAACGCCTCCACGGTGCTGCATTCCGTGTCCGCGCGCGGCTCGCAGCTGGACACCCTGATCAACTCCGGCAACCAGGTCCTGTCCACGACCGCGGCCGAGGATCACAATGTGACGGCCACGGTCAACGCGCTGCCGGCGTTCCTCACGCAGGTGCGCTCCACACTGAACCAGGTCAACAGCACGCTTGCGGTGGCCAAGCCGTCGCTGGACGCTCTGAAGCCGGTCACGCCGATCGTGGCTCCGGCGCTGGAGAACCTGAACTCGCTGAGCGGCCCGCTGGTGAACCTGCTCCAGACGGCACCGGGCGTGCTGCGCAACGCAAACAAGGACGTCCCGGCGATCACGACGTTCCTGAACGAGCTGCCAGGCGTGACCAAGCCGCTGGTCCCGGTCACCAACAACGTGATCCCGATGGTCGACCTGATCTCCAAGTACCGCCAGCAGATGGTGACCGGCATGTCCGACCTTGCAGCATCATCGGAGGCGACCGCGCCCGCCAGCACGACCTCCAACGCGCTCGGCTTCCCGGCCGGCCAGGCGAACTACCTGCGCGCGCTGATCACGCTCGGCAGCGACTCAGTGTTCGGCGCGACGCACAAGAACCCGTCGGTCCGGACCAACGCCTACCCGGCGCCCGGCCAGCTCAGCCGCGTCGGCAACGGCGGCTATCAGGCCTCCAGCTGCTCGGGCACCGGCGGCGGGAACATCCCCTGCCAGCTGCAGCCCAAGTACGACTGGGGCAGCACCGCCGGAAGCTCCTACTACCCGCGTCTGAGCGCCTCCAAGAACGCGAAGTGATCTTCTCGCGCGTGGCTTAGCTCGGCGGTCGGGCTCAGCTCGGCGGCAGCGAGTTGAGCACCAGCAGCTTGGTGCCGTCCTGCTGCTGTTCGACCTTCGAGGAGAACAGCGCGCGTGCGGTCAGCTGGGACACGCCGCTGGCCTCTTCGGAGTTCTTCCACAGCTTCAGCTGGGAGACCAGCGGGGCCTCCGGCGAGAGCACGTCGTCAAGTGGCGTCGACAGCAGTGAGGACAGCTCCTTGCGGTCGAACACGACAGCGGTTGTAACCGGCTTGGCGCCGCTCTTCTTCGGCGGCTGGGTCGGCGGCAGCACCGTGATCACGTTGTCAGCGCTGGGCATGTACTTCAGCGTGAACAGCGACAGCTCCAGCGCCTCACGGCGCATCAACAGCATCCGCAGGGTGCTGGGTGTGCCGCCCAGCTGGCAGTTGTGGGCGCCGAGCCCGCAGATGTTGTAGGCCACGCTCTTGCCCGGCAGGATCCCGAGCTGCTGCTTGGAGTTTGCCCCCGAGCCACCGCCGGCGGCGTTGAAGGCAACCACCATGCCGTTGCCCGACGGTGTGCCGCTGGCGCTGATGCTGGCGATGTTCAGCGGCGTAACCACCGCAAGCTGCTGGGTTCCGTTCTGACGGTAGAACGGCGCTACGTAGTCAGCGATGTCCGACTGCGTGTTGGCGCGGGTCGGCTGCCATGAGGACCATTGCTCGCCGCCTGCCTGGTTCTCCGCGCCGGTGGAGCTTGAGTGGTGAGAGAGCAGCACCGCGACCGCGATCAGGATCGCGCCGATCGAGATCCCGACCAGCACGGCAAGCGCCAGGCGGAACTTGTCGGCGTGGGGGGAGCGGGGCAGCTGACTTAGATCTTCGGCCATGTGGAATCGTCGGCGAGGTTGATCTCGGGCCGCTTCAGGCCGACGCTGGAGAGCAGGTTCGTGACGTCGTCGCCGTAGATCTCCTTCTCCGCCATCAAGGTCTCGGCGATCTTCTCGATCTTGTCCTTGTTGGAGACGATCAGGCAGTAGGCGGTCACATAGGCCTGGCCCAGCAGGATCGCCGCGGACCGGCGCTTGTCCTCGCTGCGGAGGATGTCGGCGACCGGGTTGGACTGCATCGGGCTGTCGCCGGACACGCGGTTCATGATCTGGGAGCCGATCCGGGCCAGGCGGTCCTCGACTCCGCGGCGCTGTTCCTCAAGTTCCTTGCCGTTGTCAGAGTGGCCGTTGGAGCTGCCGCCGGACAGCAGCCCCGTGCCGAGCCGCGCGCGCGGTGAGGAGCGCAGCGCGGATGCCAGCTGGGCGGTGCTCTTGTCCTCCTGGGGGCGTGCGTCGATCGCGACCGGATCCGGGCCCATGCCCCAGATCCCGACCATCGCCGCGGCGGTGTTGGTCGCCGACATCAGATCGCCGGATACACCCTGGGAGTTCTCGCCGTAGAAGACGTGCTCGGAGGCCATCGCGCCGAGCGTCATGATCAGCTCGCCGACGACGCTGGAGCGGAACTGGGAGAAGCGCTCATCCTTCTCCATGCTCTGGTAGTGGCCGAGCGAGCTGCCGCGCATCTTGATCGACAGCCGGACGGAGTCGTACTCAGAGCCCATGTAGACGTGGCCGGTGGCCGCGTGCCCGGCCTCATGGATCGCCACGGCGCGGGTCTCCTGATCGATGTACTCGATGTTGGTGGCCGTGCCGGACTCGACCGTCGTCATCGCGTCGAGGATGTCGCGCCGCGCGAACACGGGCCGGCCCTCCGCGTGCGCGATCGTCAGCGCCATTGAGCAGGCCTGCTCGATCATCGACGGTGAGTAGCCGCTGGTCACGCGCGCCAGCTCGTCGCGGCCGTGGTCGGTGTCCATGTCGGGCTCGTGGGCGACCTTTGACAAGTACAGGTCGAAGATGTCCTTGCGGTCGTGCTTGGTCGGTGTCCGGAACCAGATATGGCGGCCCATGCGCCCGGGCCGCGTCAGTGCCGGGTCAAGCGCGTCAATCGGCACGTTGCAGGCGCCGATGAAGTGGATCTCCTCCTTGCGCGGCTTGGCCGGCGGGAGCCGCAGCTTGACCTTGCCGATCCGCTGGGGGACGACGAACAGCGCGTCAAGCCACGTGTTGATCTTGTTCGTGCGCCACTTCTGGAATGCCGGCGGCTCGTTCATGCCGTCCATCACGACCAGCAGCGAGTTCAGCGCCTGGCCGCCGCCGCCGAACATACCGCCCGGCACCACGGCCGAGACGCGGCTCGCGGCGCGCGCCAGCAGTCCCGGGGGCGGTGGCAGCTCGCGGTCGCGCTGGGCGAACAGCTGGTCACGCCAGCGGCGGTTCTCGATGATCACGTCGCCCGTCGGTGTGCGCGCGCCGTGGGGGCCATAGAAGTTGAAGTCGGCGGAGGACTGGGGGAGCGCGGGCGTGTTGGTGGCCCCCAGCGCGTTGCGGCGCATCCCGACCGCGTCAATCTCATCGATGAAGACGATGCACTGGCCGCCCCACTTGCGTGCCAGCCGGCGCGCCTTCCAGGCCATCAGCTGCACGGTGATCACGTCCATGCCGATAAACATCTGGGCGAACCCCGACCCGGGGATCGTCACGAACGGGCAGTTGAAGGAGGTGGCGATCGCCTTGGAGATCATCGTCTTGCCGGTGCCGGGAGCACCGAGGAACAGCAGCCCGCGCTCACGCTTGCCGCCGGCCTGCTCAAAGGCCTCACCGGACTGCCACAGCGTGATCACGCGCGAGATCTCCTCCTTGGCCTCCGCCTGGCCGCGCACGTGGTCGAGCTTCACGCCCCAGCTCGCGTCACCCGGCTCATAGCTCTTGATCGAGCGGAACGACATGAACGCGAACGGCCCGAGCAACAGCACCACGTTCATCAGCAGGAACAGCGGCAGCATCAGGAACTGCATGGCGAACTGGGGCAGCTCATCCGGCGGGAAGATCGTCTTCAGCCCCGGGAACGGGTTGAAGAACGGAGCCGACACGCCGCTAATCGCAAACAGCAACTGGCACAGCGCCAGCACCACGAAGATCGCCGCGATCCACATCGGCAGGCGGCGGAACTTGCCGCGCCAGAACCACCAGCGGCGCCGCGCGATGATGTCCTCTTCCTTCAGCTCCTGCTGGGCGCCGAGCAGCGACGGCCAGGGGATGAACTTCCGGACCGTCACCTCGATCAGACCGCGGAACAGCAGCACCGCCACCGCGGTCAGTGCGAGCGCGGGCCCGACGGAGACGTGGGAGGCACGCATAGCCAGGAAGAAGGCAGGCGATGTCAGCAGCGCGACGATCGTCGCGGCGCGGGTCAGTGAGCGCCACTCCCGGGCCAGTGATGCCTGCTCAGCTGCGCCGGCGTGGAAGCCGGTGGTCTCCTCGGCGTACGACATCCGTGTCCCAGGGTACAGAGCCAAACCCCCGATCTCCCAGGCATTTCTATCGGTTTCATAAGTACTGGGAGGGGTACGGTCACCCGCGTCGGGCCCGCGGGCTAGGTTTAAGCCCGCCCGCGGCGTTCGCGGCGGGCCGGCTAGGAATTCCGAGCAGAGGAGTGAGCATGGCAGCGAAGTTTGAGATCTACCCGGATAAGGGCGGTCACTACCGCTGGCGGTTGGTGTCCTCCAACGGTCAGACGACTGCGACCTCGGGTGAGGGCTTCTCTTCCCACGCCAACGCCAAGCGCGCGGCAGAAGGCGTCAAAGAGCACGCCGCGACGGCTGAGATCGTCGACGCGGAGTCATAGCGACGATTGGCCGGCCCGGGTGCCCAAAGCCCCGGGCCGGGTCTTCAGCCGGGGAGAAAACCGACTAGATCGATCGAGTTAGTCGGTAATCCTTTACGCTTGAGGGATGCCCAAGGAGATCCGTCTGAACGCGTTCGACATGAACTGCGTCGCCCACCAGTCGCCAGGCCTCTGGCGCCACCCTCAAGACCAGTCCTGGCGGTACAAGACGATCGACTACTGGACCGGCCTGGCGCGGACGCTGGAGCGCGGGCTGTTTGACGGGATCTTCATCGCCGACGTCCTGGGTCTCTATGACGTATATGGCGGAAACCGTGACGCCGCGTTGCGGAACACCAATCAGATCCCGGTGAACGACCCGGTGCTGTTGGTGTCGGCGATGGCCGCCGTGACCGAGCATCTCGGCTTTGGTGTCACTGTCGGGACCGCATTTGAGCACCCGTTTCCATACGCGCGCCGGGTCTCGACGCTTGATCACCTCACCAACGGACGCTTCGCCTGGAACGTGGTGACCGGTTACCTGCCGTCCGTCGCACGGGCGATGGGTGAGAGCGAGCACACCGCCCATGACGCGCGCTATGACCACGCCGACGAGTACATGGAAGTCACCTACAAGCTGTGGGAGGGCTCCTGGGAGGACGACGCCGTGGTGCGCGACGCGGAACGGGGGGTGTTCGTCGAGCCGGGAAAGGTGCATGAGATCTCTCACCACGGGCGGTACTTCGACGTTGACGCGATCCATCTGTGTGAACCCTCGCCCCAGCGCACGCCGTTCATCTACCAGGCGGGCAGCTCACCGCGTGGCCTGAAGTTCGCGATCGATCACGCCGAGGCCATCTTCATAGCCTCTCCCAGCAGGGAGGTCGCGGCCCAGAACGTGCGCAAGATTCGTGAGGGGCTGGCCGAACGCGGCCGCGACCCGCAGTCGATCAAGGTCTTTCAAATGCTGACCGTGATCACGGGGGAGACCGCGGCTGAGGCGCAGGCAAAGCACGAGCGCCTGCGCGCGCTGACCAGCGATGAGGGCGCGCTGGTGTTCATGTCCGGCTGGATGGGTGTCGATCTCAGCGCCTATGACCTGGACGACCCGATCGGGGCCGTCGAGTCCAACGCGATCCAGTCGGCCGTCGCCGCGTTCCAGGCCCACGACGACTCCGGTAAGCAGTGGACAGTCCGCGATATCGCCCGGTGGGGCGGGATCGGCGGCATGGGCGCGCTGGCTGTTGGCTCGCCGGCGGAAGTCGCGGACGAGCTCCAGAGCTGGGTCGAGGAGACCGACATAGACGGGTTCAACCTGCCCTATGCGATCACGCCAGGCACGTTCGAGGACGTCGTGGACCACATAGTGCCCGAGCTTCAGCGCCGCGGTCTATACAAGACCGAGTACGCGCCGGGAACGCTGCGCAACAAGCTGTTCGGCCGTGGGG
>JAFMRN010000292.1 GCA_017354065.1 Solirubrobacterales bacterium | reverse complement strand
CGGCGTCGCGGGTTCCGCCGCCCGGACGCGAACCGGCTCTCTCGCCACGTCGCGTTCCCGGTGATCGCCAGCGCCACAGGGCTGAAGCTGGCGCGGCTGGCGGGCCGCGGGCTGGAGCCGCGCACGCTGGCGCCCTTCGGGCTCGGCGCGCTTGCGAGCTTCGCCTCCACGCTGGCATCCACGTCGCTGATCCCGGTGGTTGAGAGCGAGCACAGCCTCGCGCCGTTCGCCGTCTACCGTGTGGCTTTGGGTGCGGCCGTGCTGAGGCGCCTACGCTCAGGGAGAATGCCCTCATGAGCGAGCCACAGGACAGCTCATACGCAGCCGCCGGAGTCGACACGCACCAGGCCGATCAGGGCGTTGAGGCGATCATTCAGACGCTGCGGGCCACCGACCTCGGACGTTCGCCGCTGGCCCTGGACCTGGGACGCCACTACGCCAGCGTGATGGCGCTTCCGGGTGTCAGCGACGCTGAGGGCAAGCCTGTCGGGATTGCCCTGGCGACTGACAGCGTCGGCTCCAAGGTGATCGTTGCCGAGCAGACCGGCCGCTTCGAGACGATCGGGATTGACTGCGTCGCGATGAACGTCAACGACCTGGTGTGCGTCGGCGCCCGCCCGCTGGCGTTGCTCGACTACATCGCCGTTGAGTCGGTCGAGCCCGCGTTTCTGGGCAAGCTCGCGGTCGGGCTCGCCGAGGGCGCCCGCCGGGCCGGGGTTGAGATCCCCGGCGGCGAGGTCTGCCAGGTGCCCGAGGTGCTGCGCGGGCATCCTTCGCCCTATGGGTTCGACCTGGTCGGATCGGCCTTCGGCCAGGTGCCGCTGGCGGCGATCATCACCGGTGACAAGCTCGCTCCCGGTGATGCGCTGATCGGGCTGCCGGCCTCCGGTGTGCACGCCAACGGCCTGACCCTGGCACGCCGCGCGCTGCTTCAGGACGGTGGTTACGCGCTGACCGATACGCCGCCGGAACTGGCGGGCAAGTCGGTCGCCGACGTGCTGCTGGAGCCGACGGTGATCTACGTGAAGGCGCTGCTGGCGCTGTTGGACTCCTCGATCCCCGTCCACGCGCTCTCCCACATCACCGGCGGCGGCCTGTTGAACCTCCTGCGGCTGGGCTCGGGCGTCGGCTATGCGATCAAGGACCCGCTGCCGGTCCCGCCCGTGTTCGACCTGATCGCCGCCAAGGCAAAGGTCGCCGCGGCCGAAATGTGGGAGGTCTTCAACATGGGCTGTGGGCTGGTGGCAAGCGTTCCGGCCGCAAGCGCCGGGGAAGCCGTCACACTACTGTCCGAGTATCACCCTGGTGCTGGGGTGATCGGACAGGTGACCGGCCGCGCCGGAATCGTTGAAATCCCGCCGCTTGGCATCATCAACGATCCACAAAGCGGTAAGTTGGTGTCCTTGCAACCAACAGAAATTTGACGCCAGGTTTCGTGCGAAGGATCCGCGATGTTGGGACACAATTGGCTGCTGTGGACCAGCACGGCAGCAGGAGATAGATGAGCACCCTGCTCGGCACGACGTTAAGCGGCCGCTACCGGCTGGAGAAGCGCATCGGAGCGGGCGGCATGTCGACCGTCTACCTGGCCCTGGATGAGACGCTCCAACGCCACGTAGCGATCAAGATGCTGAATCGCGAGGTCGCCTCGGACTCGGATCAGCTCGAGCGCTTCCGCCGCGAGGCGCGCGCCGTAGCGCAGCTGTCACACCCGCACGTGGTCGGCGTGATCGACGCCGGTGAGGACGAGCAGCGCCCCTACATAGTGTTCGAATACGTCGAGGGTGAGACGCTGAAGGACCGGATCCGGCGCCTGGGACGGCTGCCGATCCCCGAAGCCGTCGCCTACGCGATTGAGATCGCGCGGGCGCTCGGCACCGCCCACGCCCGCCACATCGTGCACCGCGACGTAAAGCCCCAGAACGTGATGATCGACGATGAGGGTACGGCCAAGGTCACGGACTTCGGGATCGCGCGCACGCTGGAGGAGGACGGCCTGACCGCGGACGGGCGCGTGCTCGGCACGACCGACTATGTCTCGCCCGAGCAGGCGCTCGGCCACCATGTGACCGGCCAGTCCGATCTCTACTCCCTTGGCGTGGTGCTGTACGAGATGCTGACCGGGGAGGTCCCGTTCAAGGGCGAGAACCAGGTCGCGGTGGCGATGAAGCACGTCCGCGAGGAGATGCCCGACGTCAGTACCAAGCGCCCCGAGGTGTCCGCGGCGCTGGCCTCGATCGTCGACACCGCGACCTCCAAGCAACCCGAGGACCGCTACGCCGATGACCAGGAGCTGATCGCCGACCTGGAGGACGTACTGGCGATCGAGACCGCGCGCGCCGGCGGCGCCAGCGGCGAGGTGACCTCGGTCCTGCGCACCCTGCCCGCGCGGGCGCGCCGGCGGCTGCCGTTCCTGATCATGCACCGCGGCCTGGTGGTGCCGCTGGCCGCCGCGCTGCTGGCCGTGGTGATCGGCGTAGGGATCTGGCTGGTGCTGCGTTCGCACCGCGGCGGCGTCACCAGCGGCGGCGGCTCGCACCATCCGAGCGCCCACAAGCACGGCCAGCCGGTCAGCCTCTGCTCCAGCTGCGTGGCCGCCTACAACCCGTTCGGCAAGGGCGGGGTCGGCCAGAACAACAACACCGCGGCGCTGGCGATCGACGGGGACCCGACCACCGGCTGGCAGACCGAGCACTACTACTCGGGCCTCGGCAAACCGGGGGTCGGCCTCTACGTCCAGGCCGCACCCGGCACGACCGCTACCAGACTGCACCTCGACACCAACACCCCGGGCTTTGCCGTCAAGGTCTACGGCACCAACACGGTCCCCAACCCGACCAGCTTCGCCACCAGCAACTGGGGCAAGCCGCTGGGCTCGGTGTCCTCGGTCAGCTCCAGCCAGTCAATCCCGCTGCACCGCCCCGACGCGCGCTACAGCTACTACCTGGTGTGGATCACGCGGCTGCCCGCCAACCAGCAGTCCGCGTCGATCAACGAGCTGACGCTCTACAACTGAGCGGTGCTTATTTGCACAAAGCGGCTCGCGCAGCGGCGCTCGGATCGATTAAGCGCGATTTTCGTGCATCTGAGCACAAAGCTCGGCCCCGCCCGGCGCTTTGAGTCTCCTATGTCAAGTCGCTGGGTCTTTTGGCTTGGGAAATAGGGTTGGGTTGGTGGTTGCCGGGCAGTGGTGGTCGCGCGCGGATCATGGGGCTTGGGATCGAGCACTGAC
>JAFMRN010000291.1 GCA_017354065.1 Solirubrobacterales bacterium | reverse complement strand
GACGACGTCGTGCTGCTGGAGAACATCCGCTACGAGCCCGGTGAGACCAAGAACGATCCGGAGCTTGCCACAGCGCTGGCGAACCTGGCCGAGGTCTACGTCAATGACGCCTTCGGTGCCGCCCACCGCGCGCACGCGTCGACCCACGGGGTGGCGGAGCGGACCGAACACCGCGCGGCCGGCGTGCTGTTGGACCGCGAGGTCTCGACCCTCACCTCGCTGCTCGAGAACCCCAAGCGCCCGCTGGTGGCGATGATCGGTGGCGCCAAGGTGTCGGACAAGATCCAGGTGATCGACCGCTTCCGCCAGGTCGCGGACACAATCCTGATCGGCGGCGCCATGGCGTTCCCGTTCCTCAAGGCCCAGGGGCACGCGGTCGGCGCGTCGCTGTGCAGCAGCGAGGACGTGGAGCTGGCCCAGAAGACCCTTGCCTCCTGGGAGGGCTCGCGCGCGGAGCTGAAGCTGCCGGTGGACCTGGTCCTCGCCGATCATTTCGGCGCCGACGCGAAGCCCGAAGCGCTGGACGGCGTCGACGTGCCCGATGGCCAGATGGGACTTGACGTCGGACCGCGGACGGTCAGCGAGTACGCCGCCGCGATCAAGGGTGCCGGAACCGTGTTCTGGAACGGGCCGGCCGGGGCGTTTGAGCTCGAGCCTTTCTCCCACGGCACGCGCGGGGTGGCCGAGGCAGTGGCACAGGCGCCCGGCATCACGGTCGTCGGCGGTGGCGACTCCGCCGCCGCGATCCAGTTGTTCGGGTTGGCAGACCAGGTCACCCACCTGTCAACCGGAGGCGGGGCCGCATTGGAACTGATCGAAGGCAAGGAACTGCCGGGAGTCGAGGTACTCAAGTGAGCCGCACACCCCTCATCGCGGGTAACTGGAAGATGCACAAGACCGTGGCTGAGGCCGAGAGCTTCATCCAGGGGCTGCTGCCGAAGGTCTATGCGGCAGATAACGTCGACGTCGCGATCGCGCCCTCGTTCTTGGCGCTGGAGGCGCTGGTCGAGTCCGCACGCGGATCGCGCGTGCAGATCTACGCCCAGAACGTGCACTACGAGCCCGAGGGAGCGTTCACCGGTGAGGTCTCGCTGCCCCAGCTGTCAGAGCTCGACCTCCAAGGGGTCATCGTCGGCCACTCCGAGCGCCGCGAGTACTTCGCAGAAAGCGACAAGGCGCTGTCCCAGAAGCTGCCGGCGATCCTCAATGCCGGGCTGACACCGGTGCTGTGCGTCGGCGAGACCGAGGCTGAGCGGGACGCCGGTGACACCGAGCGCAAGCTGCGCCACCAGGTCCAAGAGGACCTGCACGACGTTTCGGAGGACAAGCTCGGAGAGCTGGTGATCGCCTATGAGCCGATCTGGGCGATCGGTACCGGACGCGTCGCAAGCACCGCCCAGGCGCAGGAGGCCTGCGCGTTCATCCGCGCGCTGGTGGCCGACCGCTCGGCCGCCGCGGGTGAGCGCGTGCGCGTGCTCTATGGCGGCTCCGTGAAGGGCGACAACGCGGCCGAACTGCTGGGTCAGCCCGATATCGACGGGGCCCTGGTCGGCGGCGCCAGCCTGGACCCGGAGACCTTCGCGCCGATCATCGCCGCCGCCGGCTGAGATGACCTTCCCGGCCGTCACGCTGGTGATTCTCGACGGCTGGGGGATCGCGCCGGACGGGCCCGGGAACGCGATCTCCCAAGCGTCGACGCCGGTGTTCGACGCGCTCTGGAACAAGTATCCACACACCGAGCTGACCGCCTGCGGCCGCGCGGTCGGCCTGCCGGACGGGCAGATGGGCAACTCCGAGGTGGGCCACCTGAACCTCGGTGCCGGGGCCGTCGTGATGCAGGACCTGACACGCATCGACGTCGCGATCGAGAACGGCTCGCTGCGAAGCAATCAGGTGCTGCGCTCGGCCTTTGAGGCCGGCGCAGCCAATCGGCTCCACCTACTGGGGCTGGTGTCCGACGGCGGCGTGCACTCTTCGGACCGCCATCTCCAGGCGCTGATCCGCCTGGGCGCGGAACTGGGCGTGAAGGACCTGGTGGTGCACGCCTTCACCGACGGGCGCGACACGCTGCCGCACTCCGGCGAGGGCTACCTCGGCCAGCTTGAGCAGTGGATGGCAGAGGCGGGTGTCGGCCGCGTCGGCTCGGTGATCGGCCGCTACTACGCGATGGACCGCGACAGCCGCTGGGAGCGGATCCAGCTGGCTTATGACCTGCTGGTCCACGGACGCGGTCAGCGCAGCGCGGCCAGCGGCGTGGAAGCGGTCAAGGCCGCCTACGCGGCGGGGGAGACCGACGAGTTCATCAAGCCGACGGTGGTCGGAGCCGATGCGAGCATCCGCCCCGGTGACAGCGTGCTGGTGTTCAACTTCCGTCCGGACCGGGTGCGCGAGCTGACGCGGGCGCTGGCGGAGCCGGGCTTCGCGGAGTTCGATCGCGGTGGCGCCCCGGTGCTTGAGCGCTACGCGACCCTGACCGAATACCAGGAGGGCTGGCCCTACCCGGTGGCGTTCCCGCCGGAGCATCCGGCGACCACCATGACCGAGGTGGTCGCCGCCCACGGCGCCAAGCAGCTGCACGTCGCGGAGACCGAGAAGTACCCGCATGTGACCTACTTCTTCGGCGGCGGTGCGGAGCAGCCGGCGGCCGGTGAGCGGCGTGAGGTCGTCGCCTCACCGCGGGATGTGCCGACCTATGACCACAAGCCGGAGATGAGCGCCGTGGAGGCGGCTGACGCGTTTGTGGCCGCCTGGCGAGAGGACTCACCGGCGTTCGGCATCATCAACTTCGCCAACACCGACATGGTCGGGCACACCGGCGTGATTCCGGCCGCCGTGAAGGCCGCGGAAACTGTCGACGCCCAGCTCGGCCGGATCGTGGAAGCGGTGCAGGCCTCCGGCGGGGCGTTGCTGATCACCGCCGACCACGGCAACTCGGACAACATGCTGGAGCCGGACGGCTCGCCGAATACGGCGCACTCGCTGAATCCGGTGCCGGTAATCGTGACCGTGCCCGACGTGAAGCTGCGCTCCGGTGGTGTGCTCGCGGATGTCTCACCGACGCTGCTGGCGCTGCTCGGCTTTGAGCAGCCCGCAGAGATGACCGGTGTGTCGCTGATCGCATGAGTGAGGACTCCGCTCCGCCGCCCGAAGAGCTGCACATCGTGATCCACTCCGCGGAGCGCCGCTGGACCCGTCCGCTGCGCGCGCTGGGCCGCGCCGCCCGGGCCGGCGGA
>JAFMRN010000097.1 GCA_017354065.1 Solirubrobacterales bacterium | reverse complement strand
AGGTGATGGTCACCCGACGGTTCTTGGCGCGACCGTCCGGGTTGTCTTTCTTCCCGTGCTTGTTGGGCGCAACCGGGTCAGCCTCGCCATGGCCGACGGCGCTGATCTGCCCTTTGCCGCGAAGCGCAGCCGCGACCGCTTGGGCGCGCCGTTGAGATAGGCCTTGGTTGTACTTAGCCGACCCAACCGAGTCCGTGTAGCCATCGACCTTGATCCTCGGGTGGCCCTTGATCTTGCTCGAGATGCCAGCAATCGCTTGCTTCGCGGAGCCTGACAGCTTGGCGCTGTTGAAGGCGAACAACACATCGGCGGAGAGGGTGACCTGGGTTGACTTACCGACATGCTTGGTCTTCTTCAGCGAGACCACCGTACGACCAAGGTTGATCGGCACTATGTCTCCCTTAAGAGTGATCGGCACAATGAACTTCTGGGTGTCGACCGACACTGCGCCGGCTGACCCCGCGCAACAGCCCAGCGCCACCAGCACGACTAGGAGTGGCCCAACGTGACGTAGCCTCACCGCTGGATTGGGATGTCGGCGAAGGTCAGGTTGCCCATCTGAACGGTCACCTTGGACACCGTGGCTGGAGGCGCCGCAAAGATGTACTTGGCTGAGGTGGATCCGCCGACGTTGGCGAGAACCTCGTTGGCGCTGTCAGAGAGGTCGTTACCGGCTGCGTCTTGAACCGGAAGGTATTCCTTTAGATTGAACGGGTCGATAAGGGTGACGTCGTACGAACCGCCCATCGCGTCGTAGAGGGAAGCGTTATCGAAGCTCTCGTCGCCGGGATCCTCAAAGCCAAGACCAACGTGGAGCGTCATCAGGTGACCTTCTACCTGCAGGCTCTGCACGCTGACGGTGTACGTCTTGTTGCCATCCTTGACCTTACGGCTGGCGAGCGGCTTCGTGGAATCGGCGCTCGTCGTCGTGCCGCTCCCGGCGGTGGATCCGGAGGAGCCGCTGGTGCTCGTGCTGCTCGCTGTCGTGCCAGATGACGACGCGGCCGAATTGTTCACGGTGACGGTCTTAGCGCTGCCGCCACAACCGGCGAGAACCGCCGCAACTGCAAGCCCCGCCGTGATGCTTCGTCCTTGATTCCACCCCATAGCGCGGCAGCCTACATAAAGGACCTAAAGCTGCAAAACCCCTTAAAACCAGAGCGTCGTAGCGCCGCTGAACCAGCCGCAGACTCGCAAGGCCGGCCACCGCCAGTTCCCCCGCTTTCAACGCCAAAGCATTGCTCAGTAACTGATGGTCACCCGCCGGTTCTTGGCGCGGCCTGCCGGGTTGTCCCTCCCTCCAACACGATTCGGAGCGACCGGGTCCGCGGAGCCGTGGCCCGCAGCACGCACCCGCCCAACACGCCGGAGCACGTCGGCGACCGCCTGGGCGCGGCGCTGGGACAGGTCCTGGTTGTACCTGGCCGAGCCGACCGAGTCGGTATATCCGTCCACCTTGATCTTCGGGTGGCCCGCGACCCGAGCCGCAATCTGCGTGATCTTCGACCGCGCGGACCCCGAAAGCGCAGCGCTGTCAAAGCCGAACAGGACGTCCGAAGAGATCGAGACGCGCGTCGCAGAGCCCTGATGCTTGGTGGTCTCCAGCGAAATAACCGACCCACGGGTGTCGATCGGCCATACGGTGCCGGTCAGATCGATCGGCGGCGGGCTGCCCGCATCGGCCAAAGCAGCTGTCGGCCCGGCGACGCTGATCGCGACCACAACAACCAACGTGACTCGGCGCGAATTCATCGCTGAATCGGGACGTTGTTGAGCGGAGGAAAGCGGCCGATGTCCACGTTGATCGAGTGGACGTTCGGGGGCGGCGCGCTGAAGATCCAGTTCCCGTAGGTCATCTGACCGTTGCCGGCGATCATGTCGGTGTAGTCGTTGGGCACCAGTGGCGAATCCTGGGCCTTGACCGGCACGTACTCCTTGAGGTTCTTGGTGTCGATCAGCGCCGCGTCGTCCTTGTTGCAGGACATGTCGAACAGGTCCAGCGTGGGGGTCGCGTTGCCTGACTTGGGCCAGCTCGGGGTGAAGCCGAACTGAGCGACAAGCAGCTTGCCACTGACCTTGAGGCTCAGAACGCTGATCTTCACCCTTGTATGCGGGTGACAGGGCACGCTTACGGTCTCGCTGGCCAGCGCCGGCCCGGCGGGGGTACTGCTGGTATGACCGACGGGGGTGGTGGCCGCACGGGGTGTCGTGGCGCTCGCCGCACCCGTGTCGGCTGCAGACGTACCCGTGACCGTGACCGTCTTGGTGCCCCCGCCGCACCCGGCGAGCAAAACGGCCACAGCCAGCCCTGCCCCCAGGGGCCGGTTTTGGATCCACCCCATAGCGGTGCAAGACTACACAGGCAACCTGTGCATCGCAACGTCGAGGAGACGAAACACCGCCGACACCTCCGAGAAACCGGAGTAGGCTGAATACAGAAGGATCAATCAGCCCGCGCCACGCGGGTGCGCGCGGGCCACACGGAGGCCGCCAAGGCGGACGCTCCCAAAAACCCGTGGAGGCGAAGATGGCACCCAAACGCAGTCTGCTTGTGGTCGCGAACGTAACGGCGACCGCCCCGGAACTCCACGACGCGCTGACAGAGCGCGCCAAACGCGAGCCGCTGAGGCTCACGCTGCTCGTCCCAGCACACGCCGGCGACGAGGCGGCCGCACAGGAGCGGCTCTCAAAGGCACTGAAGGCCTTCTCCGACCACGGACTGGAAGCCGACGGGCTGCTCGGCGACGACGACCCGGCCGTCGCGGTGGCCGAGGCCTGGGACCCGCGCCGGTTTGACGAGGTGCTGATCTCAACGCTGCCGGCAGGAGCCTCGAAATGGCTCGAGGGCGGGCTGCCCGCGCGGATCCGCCGCCTGACCGACGCGCAGGTCACCCAGCAGGTCTGCCAGCCGGCCAAGCCCGTTCCGGTCCACATCGAAGAGCCGGAGCCCGAGCATCTGAACATCCTGAGCCCGTTCGCGGCGCTCGCCAGCCACAAGCATTGAACCCCGGACCGCGCCGCGTCCCCACCGGCTGAGATAATCGGCCGCGTGACCGACTTCGGCGCGATCCTGACCGCGATGGTGACGCCCTTCGATGCGCAAGGCCGCGTCGATCAGGCGGCGACCGTCAAGCTGCTCGACCACCTGTTCAACACGGGCTCGGACGGCGTGGTCGTGTGCGGGACCACGGGGGAGGCCGCCACGCTCAGTGATGAGGAGCATCTCGGCTTCATCCGGTTCGTGACCGAGCAAACCCGCGCCCAGCATCCGGGCAAGACGGTGATTGCCGGCGTCGGCTCCAACGACACGCGGCACGCCGTCCACCTCACCGAGCAGGCGACCGCAGCCCGGCCTGACGGCCTGCTGGCGGTCAACCCGTACTACAACAAGCCGGGCCCGCGCGGCGTCAAGGCGCACTACAGCGAGGTGGTCAAGGCGACCGACCTGCCGATCCTGCTCTATAACATCCCCGGCCGTACCGGCGAGGACCTGTCCAACGAGCTGCTCAAGGAGCTGGCCCAGCTGGACCACATAGTCGGGGTCAAGCAGGCCAACGCCAACAACCTGGCCAAGATCGACGGCCTCAGCATCTACGCCGGCGACGACGACACGCTCGCCGCCGTGCTGGACCTGGGGGAGCCCGGCGGGATCCTGACCGGCAGCCACATCTTCGGAACGGAGTTCCGGCGCCTGGCCGACGACCCCGAGAACCGCGCGGCGGTCAACGCCGGGCTGCGTGACACGTTCACCGACCTCAGCATCGCGCCCCGCGCAGTCAGCTGCAAGGCCGCCCTGAACCTGATCGGCGTGAACGTCGGCGGCCCGCGACTGCCCTATGTTGCGCTCGATGAGTCCGAGACCGACGTGATCCGCGTCCTGCTCGAGCGCCACGGACTGCTGGGCGCCAAAACGTGAGCGGCCCCAAGCTTCGCGTCCTGCCGCTCGGCGGCCTCGGTGAAATCGGGAAGAACATGATGGCCGTGGAGTACGACGGCAGGATCGTCGTGGTCGACACCGGCCTGCGGTTCCCAACCGCGGAGATGCTCGGCATAGACCTGGTGCTGCCGGACTTCACGTACCTGAAGGAGCGCGCCGAGGACATAGACGCGATCGTGATCACGCACGGGCACGAGGATCACCTCGGCGCCCTGCCGTGGGTGATGCGCGAGCTGAACCGCCAGGGCGTCAACCCGCCCGTCTACAGCACGCGGCTGACGATCGCGATGGCCCGCTCGAAGCTGGATGAGCACAAGCTCAAAGAGGTCGACCTGAACGACGTCCGGCCGGGTGACGAGATCGCGGCCGGCCCGTTCGACGTCGAGCTGGTGCGCATGACCCACTCGATCCCGGACGCCTGCGCGGTCGCGCTGCACACCGAGCTCGGCACGGTCCTGGTGACCGGCGATTACAAGTTCGACCAGACGCCGGTAGATGACAAGCCCGCCGATTTCAGCCGCCTGGCGGAGCTGGGCCGCGACGGGATCCTGTTGCTAGCCGGGGACTCGACCAACGCCGACCGGCCCGGCTACTCACCGTCCGAGTCCGGGGTGGGACCGCATTTGGAGGAGGTCTTCAGCCGTTGTGAGGGACGGATCGTGGTGACGGCCTTCGCTTCCAACATCCACCGCGTCCAACAGGTCGTGGACGCCGCCTCCGAGCTCGACCGCAAGGTCGCCCTGGTCGGGCGCAGCATGCGCAAGAACGTCGGCATCGGACGTTCGCTCGGTCACATCGACGTGCCTGACGGGATGCTGATCCAGCCCCAGGAGGTTGAGGACTTCCCCGACCATCGCGTGGTCGTGATCTCGACCGGCTCCCAGGGCGAGCCGCTCAGCGCCCTCAGGCGCATGGCCCACAACGACCACCGCCAGATCCAGCTGCGCCGCGGTGACACGGTCGTGTTCAGCGCCACGCCGATCCCGGGCAACGAGCGTGCGGTGTCAGACACCGTCGACCGGCTCTACCAGATCGGCTGTGACGTGGTCACCACCGCGGACGCGCCGATCCACGCCTCCGGGCACGGTTACCAGGAGGAGCTGAAGCTGATGCTGAACCTGGTCAAGCCGCGCTATGTGCTGCCCGTCCACGGCGATCACAAGCGGATCCGACTCCACGGCCAGCTGGCCGAGCAGGTGGGTATCGACCCCGACGACATCTTCGCGGGCGACAACGGCCTGCCGCTGGAGATCGACGAACACGGCGCCCGGTTCGTCGACCCGGAGCAGGCCGGGATGATCTTCGTGGACGGCGTAGATATCGGCGACCCCGCGGACACCGCGCTGCGCGATCGCCGGACGCTGTCGGCGGACGGCATCTTCATCGTCGTCGCGACGATCTCAGGCCAGGACGGCAAGCCCGTCCACGACCCGGAGGTGATCTTCCGCGGCGTGCCCTTCATGGACGATAGCGATGAGCTGGCCGAGGAGATCCGCCGGGAGATCGAGCTGATCCTGAGCCGCGCGGCCGATGACAAGATCCGCGAGATAGAGGAGCTCCAACAGGAGCTCCATGAGGAGCTCGCGGCGTTTGTCTACAGCCGCCTCAAACGCCGGCCGATGGTCTTGCCGGTGGTCGTCGAAGTCTGACCCGAAGCATCGGGCTCCTCCATCTCCACCCGCGCGAGCCGGCTCAGCGGGAAGCTGATCCCGAAGCGGGTGCCCGCGTGGCCGTCCTCCTGGGATGAGGTGAGCTCGACGGAGCCATCGTGTGAGGCGGCCACGGCGCGGACGATCGCCAGCCCCAGCCCGGTCCCGCGGCCCCCGTCACCGCTGCCGCGGACGAAGCGGTCGAATACCCGCTCACGCAGCTCCTCGGGGATGCCGGGGCCGCTGTCCTCGATCACCAGCAGCGCACGACTGCCGTCGTTCCCGGTGCTGGCGCGGATCTGGGTGCCGGCCGGTGTGTGGCGCAGCGCGTTCTCAATCAGGTTCAGGATCAGCCGGTGGACGTCATCCCGGTTCGCGTCGATCACCGCGGACTGAGCATCAACACTGAGCACGTGGTCGCCCGCGACCGGCCCGAGCTCGCCGGCGGCGTCCGTCAGGACCGTGCCGAGATCCGTCGGCTTGTGCGGCTGCTCACGCTTGGCATCGGCCCGGGCCAGCAGCAGCAGGTCACCGACCAACCGCCGCATCCGCCGCGTGGAGCGCAAAGCGGATTTGGCCGACTCGGCCTGCTCACCCTGGAGCTCGTCGGCCAGCAGCTCGAGGTTCGCGAGCACGCTCGTCAGCGGGGTGCGCAGCTCATGGGAGGCGTCGGCCACGAACTCGCGCTGGCGGGTCAGCGCGGCCTCCGTGTCCGCGCGCGCCCCGGCCAGGGAGGCGAGCATCCCCTCCAGCGTGCGCGCCAGCTCGGCGACCTCATCCTCGGCCTCGGGGTGGGGGATCCGCAGCGTCGGGTCGCGGGTCAGCTCGATCTCTCGCGTCACGTCCGTCAGCTGGGCGACCGGGCGCATCGCCCGCTGGGCCACGTACAGGCCCGCCAGCAACGCGAGCAGCGCGCCGGCGATCACGCCCAGCACCAGGAACGCCTGGATCCGCGAGACCGTCTGATCGGTTGCCGACACGGGCCGCGCGTACAGCAGCCAGCCGTGGCTGTCAGAGCCCCAGGACAGCCACCTGGCGCGGACCTGGTAGCCGGCCTGGGAGTAGGACTGGCTCGGCGGGTTACCGGCCCCGGCGGGAACCTGGAGCAGCGGCGTGTTCAACGGCTTGCCCGTGGGTGTCACCTGGCTCGAGCAGAGCGTGTCGCCGTACTGATCGACAACCCGGATCTGGGCGTTGTCGGCAAACGCCAGCGAGGGCAGGTTCTCGTTGCAGGAGGTTCGGCCGTGGGACACAATCGGCCGGATCTGCGCGTCGACCTGCTGGAAGCTCTTGTCGACGGACTGGATGAACAGGTTCTGCACCTGCCCGTTCGCGAGGATCCCGACGATCGCCGCGAAGCTGGTGAGGATCACGCAGGTGAGCGCCGCGGAACCGCCGGCGAGCCGCCAGCGGACCGGTACTCGCCTATACGCGGAGAACGTAGCCTGCGCCGCGGATCGTATGTAGGAGCCGGGGCTCACCGTCCGCTTCAAGCTTCCTTCGAAGGTTGGATACAAAGACTTCGATTGTGTTGGTCATGCTAAAGGGGTCATAACCCCAAACCTCGTCAAGCAGGCGCTGGCGTGAGATCACAATCCGCTCATTGCGCATTAGATACTCCAGCAACTCGAACTCACGCTGGGTCAGGTCGAGCGTCCGGTTGTTGCGCGCGACCTCGTGCGTGTCCGGGTTCAGAGTCAGATCACCGACCGCCAGGGCGGCCTGCCCGCGCGGCGGGCGCCGTCGCAGCAGGGCCCGCAGCCGCGCCAGCAGCTCCTGGCGCTCAAACGGCTTGACCAGGTAGTCATCCGCGCCCGAATCCAGGCCCTCGACCCGCGACTCCAGGGCGTCCCTGGCGGTCAGCACGAGGATCGGCACATCATCGGTCTTGCGCAGCTGGCGGGCGACCTCGATCCCGTCGAGCTTCGGCAGCCCGAGGTCGAGCACCACCAGGTCAGGCAGGAACCCGTGGGCGTGATCCAGCGCGCTGACGCCGTCAGTGGCGAGCCGCACGTCGTAGCCCTCCATCCGCAGTGATCGCTGCAATACCTGGGCGATCGCGTCGTCGTCCTCGACGATCAACACGCGCGGCTGGCGCTCGAACTCGGTAGCCATGAACTGGATGGTAGGCAGGCGCGAGTGCCGGCCGGATCACACCCCTCCGGGCAGAGGATCTGGAGCCCAGATGGCGAAGTCAAAAAGTCGCATGCCCGCCACGTCTACTAAGCCCAAAAAGCCCGCGGCCAAGCGCAAGCCCGCCGCCAAGAAACAAGCCCCGCCGACCCGCGCACGCCGCACGCACATAGCCAGTGCACCGGCCTTGCGCGCGGCCCTGGAGCTCGAACCGCACCAGGTTGACATCCTCGCGCTGGCGCTGATCGCGCTCGGGATCTTCCTCGGCGGCGTCACCTACCTGCACTGGGGCGGCGGCAGCCTCGGACACGGGATCGTCACCGGTTTTCGCCTGCTGATGGGCGTGTTCGCCTACCTGGTGCCGCTGGCCTTGATCCTCGGGGGCGGACTGCTGCTGGGGCGCGAGCTGCGCAGCGGCCCGCCGACCCGCCCGCTGCGCACCGGGACGCTGTGCCTGTTCGCGGGGCTGACGCTGGCCCTGGCGGCCGGAACACTGGGGATCGGCCCGGGGAAGACCCCGGCAAACCACTTCTGGGCCGCGCACGTGCTGGAGAACCGCGGCGGCGTGATCGGCGGTGTCGAGTTTTGGGTGCTCGGCCACCTGCTGTCGACCGCGGGCGCGGACATCGTCGC
>JAFMRN010000290.1 GCA_017354065.1 Solirubrobacterales bacterium | reverse complement strand
CCGCCGGCACTTCCCCGGCCCCCGCGGCCGCCACGACCGCGCCGACCCCGGCACCGACGGCGAACGGCGCCAGCCAGAACCCGGTAGCGAGAACCAACTCACCGACTCCGAACGCAGCGGCTGCAATCAGCCACCAGATCCACTGGGGCATAGTGGTATGGAGACTACTCCCGAAGCGAGTTACTCAGAGCCGATCGCGCTGAGCAGCGCGCGTGAGAACTCGGTCGGCTCAAACGGCCGCAGGTCCTCGAGCTTCTCCCCGGTGCCGATCAGCTTCACGGGGATCTTCAGGTCGTTGGCGACGGCCAGCGCGATGCCGCCCTTGGCGGTGCCATCCAGCTTGGTCAGGATCAGCCCGTCCACATGGATCGACTCGTTGAACAGCTGGGCCTGGCGCAGACCGTTCTGGCCGGTGGTGGCATCCACGGTCAGCAGCGTCTCATGCGGCGCCTCAGGGATCTGCTTGGCGATCACGCGCCGGATCTTGGCCAGCTCCTCCATCAGGTTGTCCTGTGTGTGCAGCCGGCCGGCGGTGTCGACGATCACGACGTCAGCACCCTCGCGGATCGCGGTCGCGACGCCCTCATAGGCGACGCTGCCCGGGTCGGTGCCGTAGGGGCCGCGCACGAAGCTGGCGCCGGCGCGCTGAGCCCAGGTCTCGAGTTGCTCGACGGCCGCGGCGCGGAAGGTGTCCGCGGCGGCGAGCACCACCTTGAAGCCGAGCTGCTTTGACAGGTGGTGGGCGAGCTTGCCGGCGGTGGTGGTCTTGCCGGTCCCGTTGACGCCCGTCATCAGGATCACCGTCGGCTTGGCGCGCAGGTCGATCCGGTCCTCCGAGCCCTCCGGTTTGGCGATCGCGGCCAGCAGCTCAACCAGCCGGTTGGTCAGCTCCTCACCGCCCGAGAGGTTGCCGTCGTTGGCCTCCATCTCCAGCTGGGAGACGACCCCGGCGGTTGTGCGCGCGCCGACGTCGGCGTAGATCAGGGCTTCCTCAAGTCGCTCCCAGGTCTCCTCGTTGAGCTCCTCAAACAGGGTCGCCTGGATCTCGGCGCCCAGCGCCTGCCTGGTCTTGCGGAGGTTGTCGCGCAGGCGCCGGAAGCGCCCTACGCGGCGCTCTTCCGGCTCATGCTCGGCGTCCGGCCCGGGGCCCTGGCCATCAGTGATGAATAGGTCGGTCCATTCGCGCGCCATAAGCGGAGCGCGACGTTATCAACGCGACCGGGCGGCCGCTCGGACCGTCGGCGGACAGAAGACCGCCCGCTCTAGGAGCGGAGAGCCTCCTAGTTGCTGGAGGCCCCGTCCATCGGCGCCTTCGGCCGGATCGTGAAGGCGACGCGCTTGTCATGCATCTCGGCGTCAAGCACCTGATCGTCGAGCCAGTTCACGACCTCAGGGGCGAGGAACACGTCATTGCCGGCGCCGGCGGGTACCAGCTGGTCGCCGTCAGCCGGGGCCTCAACCACGGCGACACCGATCGCCGGCTGGCCTGTGGCATCCGTCCCGGGCTGGAGCCGGACGCCTGAGCTCTCGGGCAGCTCCGGGTTTTGCAAAAGCGCGGTAACCGCCTCCGTGGCGGTCGGGGTGAGGGTCAGCATCTGGTGCTGCTCCTTCCATTGGGGAGACACGGTTTCGCTACGAGTGTTCCCGCCCCGGACAGTCTCAAACGGGGTAAACCCCGGATTTAGCGGATATTCACGGAGCATTCACGGCTCAGCGCGTTTCGCGTGACCGCGCGCGAGCCAGGCACTGAGCGGGCCCGGCACCGCACCACCGAGCGAGCCGGGCACAAGCTGCTCAGGCAGCTTCGGCGGCGCGGTCGGGCAGCCGCCGGGAGATCACCTTGGAGATTCCGTCCCCGCCCATAGACACGCCGTACAGGGAGTCGGCCGCCTCCATCGTGCGTTTCTGGTGGGTCACGACGATGAACTGCGCCCGTGTCGAGTACGTGTCCAGCAGGTCCAGGAAGCGGGAGATGTTCAGGTCGTCCAGGGCGGCCTCGACCTCGTCCATGATGTAGAAGGGGCACGGGCGCGCCAGGAACACGGCGAACAGGAAGGCCAGCGCGGTCATCGACTTCTCACCGCCGGACAGCAGCGTCAGGCGCTTCATCGCCTTGCCGGCCGGGGTGATCTCGATCTCGACGCCGGCGGCAATGTCGTCGCTCCCGCCAGACTCGGGTTCGCCGGCATCGAGCTCTTCCGGGGGCTCGCCCCCGCCCGACTCCTCCCCGCCGATCACGCCGGCGCGGCCGTCAGACTCCTGGACCAGACGCAGTCGGCCGCTGCCGCCAGGGAAGACCTTCGGCGCCAGCTCCTCGAAGTTCGCCGCCGCGGCGTCAAAGGTCGCCTGGAAGGTCTCACGGATCTGCTGATCGGTCTCGCGGATCAGCTTCTCCAGCTCACGCAGCGCGTTCTCCAGGTCCTCGCGCTGTTTCTCCAGCTCCTCCACGTGCTCCAGCGCCTCCTGGTACTCCTGCTCGGCGAGCGGGTTGACCGGCCCGATCTGCTCGCGGCGTTTGGCCAGGCGCGCCAGACGGTCGTTCAGGCTTTGGCGCTCGTCTTCCGCAAGCGCTTCCTCGGCCGCCTCCGGCGCCAGCTCCAGCTCGCTCGCGAGCTCAGCCAGGACCGTCTCCGCCTCACGCGCCTGATCCTCCGCGCGCTGGCGGCGGACCTCGACGTTCGTCAGGGCGTTGTTGGCGCTGTTGAGGCGGTTCTGCAGCGCGGCCTCTTCCTGGGCGGCTTGGCGTAGGGCCACGGCGGCCTGCTCACCGGCTTCGCGGTCGGCTCGCAGTGCCTCATCAAACTCGGCGCGGCGGGCCGCGATCAGCTCCGCCAGTTCCCGCAGGTCTGAGATCACGCCCTCGATCTCGGGCGCCAGCGCTTCCCCGGAGGCGATACTCGCCTGTAGGTGCTGGATCCGCCGCTCACGCTCGGCGCGCTCCTTCGCGAGCCGCTCGGAACGGTCCTGCTCACCCCGCAGCTCGGCACGCAGCTGCGCGATCCGCCCGGCGTGCTCACCCTCGGGCGGGGCGCTGCGGCGCCGCTCGATCTGGGCTGAGAGGCGGCGCTCCTGCTCGGCGGCCTCATCGCGGCGGTTGATCGCCGCGCGGTGCTCAGACACGGCGCTGTCACGGTCGCGCTCCAGCGCGCCGGTGGACTCGGCCAGGCGCTTGGCTTCAGCCTTTGCGGCCTGTTCGGCCCGGGCGGCCTGCTCGGACTCGGCCAGCAGCTTCTCCTGGCGGTTGCGCTCGGCGAGCAC
>JAFMRN010000289.1 GCA_017354065.1 Solirubrobacterales bacterium | reverse complement strand
GGCGACTACCTGGTTGACGAGACCCCACTGCTGAGCCTGGGCCGCCGGGATCTTGTCCGCGAGCAGCGCCATCTCCGCCGCGCGACCGGCGCCGGCACGCCGTGCGATCGCCATCACCGCCGCGCCGTCAGGCGCCAGGCCGATCTTCGCGAAAGCCAGCAGGAAGTAGGCGGATTCGGCCGCGACCACCAGGTCGGCGTGCAGTGCGAGGGCGACCGAGATGCCGACGCAGGGACCGTTGACGGCCGCGATCACCGGCTTTTCCAAGCTGCGCTGGGCCTGGAAGATCGGCGCGAACAGCTCTTTCAGGCCGAGTTCCAGGTCGGGCTTCTCACCGCCTGTCAGGCTGGCGGCAAAGCCGCTCACGTCGGCGCCGGAGCTGAACCCGCGGCCGGCGCCGGTCAGCACCACGACGCGGACGCCGTTGTCGCTCTCGGCTTGCTTCAGCGCCGCGAGAATCTCCGAGCACATCTCAGGTGACAGCGGGTTCAGCGCGTCCGGGCGGTTCAGCGTGATCGTCGCCACCGCATCGCCGACCTCATATTCGATCTGCTCGTAGCTCAACGGAACTCCTCCTCCAGCACGCGGATTACACGCGGCGGCCGCCGCAGGACCTCAAGGCCGGCAAGGGCCTCCACCGCCGCCTCGAACTTCGATTCCAGCACGACGTGGGTGATCAGGGTCAGGGCCGCGTCGCCGCCCTGGCCGCGCTGGAGCACCAGCCGCACCGAGATGCCGTGGTCGGCGAGCGTCTTGGCGACGGTCGCCAGCACGCCGGGCACGTCGGCGACCGCGAGGTGCAGGTAGAACGCCGACTCGACGTCCGTGAGCAGCGGGCGGGGGCGCACCGCCAGCGGCGCGGAGGCCGGCGGGATCATCGCGGAGACGACGTCACCGAGCACGGCGGTCGCGGTCTGAGGGCCGCCGGCGCCGGGGCCTGACAGCGTGACCTCAGTGAAGTCGGGGCCCTCCAGGGTGACCGCGTTGAACGGCCCGTCGACGGGGGCCAGCGGGTGGCCGGGATACAGGAACGCCGGGTGGACCCGCACGGAGATGCCCTCCTCGACACGCTCGGCGGTGCCGATCAGCTTCAGCGCCAGGCCGAACTCCCGGGCATAGGCTATGTCGTCAGCGGTGATGTGCTCGATCCCGTCGTATGGGACCTGGTCGAGGTGGACCGGGGTGTCGAAGGCGAGCCGCGCCAGGATCGCCATCTTGGCTGCCGCGTCCTTGCCGTTGACGTCCTCTGAGGGGTCGGCCTCCGCATAGCCCAGGCGCTGGGCCTCGGCCAGTGCCTGGGTGTAGGAGGAGCCCTGGCGCGCCATCTCGGTGAGGATGAAGTTGGTGGTGCCGTTGACGATCCCGTGCACGCGCGTGATCCGGGCGCCGGCCAGCGACTCGGACAGGACCCGGACGGCCGGGACCACGCCGGCGACCGCACCCTCGAAGCGCAGCTGAACGCCGGCGTCGCGCGCGGCCTCATACAGCTCCTCGCCGTGTTGGGAGAGCAGCTGCTTGTTGGCTGTGACCACGTGCTTGCCTGCCTTGAGCGCCTCAAGGACCCAGCTGCGGGCCGGTTCGATCCCGCCGATCAGCTCGACAATCAGGTCCGAGTCGGCCAGCAGCTCCGCGAAGGTTGGTCCGCTGCTGCGTGAGATCACGCCGGAGATCACCGGCGTCAGGCCGGTGATCCGTTCCGCCCGCGCCCGGTGCTCCTCCAGCAACGTCGCGAACGCGCCGCCGACCGTGCCGCGGCCGAGCACACCGATTCGGAACTCAGACATCGCGTGCGGACAGGTCGTCGTAGGTCTCGCGGCGCACCACCACGCGGGGGTTGCCGCCGGAGACGAAGATCACCGGCGGGCGCGGGACGCCGTTGTAGTTGTTGGCCATCGCGTAGCCGTAGGCGCCGGTCGCGGGTGTGACGAGGATGTCGCCGGGCTGGGGGTCATCGAGGGGCACATCGCGGGCGATCACGTCGCCGGACTCGCAGTGCTTGCCGGCCAGGATCACCGGCTCGCCGCCGGTTTCGTTCATTCGCCCGGCGTTGGCGACCTCATAGGGCGCGTCATACAGCATTGGGCGCAGGTTGTCTGACATGCCGCCGTCGACACCGACCCAGGTCGACACGTTGTGCTTGACGGTCTGGACCTCATACAGGGTCACGGTGGAGTTGGCCACCAGCGCGCGGCCGGGCTCGATCAGGATCTTCCTGGCGTTCAGTTCCTTGTTTGCGGCGTCCAGCAGCGTGGCTAGGTAGTCCGCGATCGACGGCGGCTCCTGGCCTTCGGTGTAGGCGACCCCGAGCCCGCCACCGAGGTTGTAGACGTCGAACTCCCCGAGCTTCGCGAGCTCTGTCACGGCCCTTTGGAACGGTTCGAGCTGCAGCAGCTGGGAGCCGATATGACAGTGCAGGCCGACCAGCTTGAGGTGCTCGGAGGCTGCCGCCTGATCGATCGCCTGGGGCGCCTCAGCCATCCCGAACCCGAACTTGGAGTCGGCCTGGCCCGTGGAGATCGCCGCGTGTGTGTCACCGCGGACATCCGGGGTGATCCGCAGCAGGACCTCCTGGGTCAGGTCGAGTTCGGCGGCCGTTTGCTCTGTGCGCGTCAGATCGTCGAGGGAGTCCAGCACGATGTGGCCAACGCCGGCCTGCATCGCGAAACGCAGCTCCGCCAGGGACTTGGCGTTGCCGTGGAAGTACACGCGCTTGGGGTCAAAGCCGCCCTTCAGCGCCAGCGCCAGCTCGCCCCCGCTCGCCACATCGCAGGCGAGGCCCTCCTCGGCCAGCAGGCGGTACACAGCGGTGCAGGGGAAGGCCTTGGAGGCGAACAGCACATCGGCAGCCAGGGACCTCGTTCTGATCCCGTCCATGAAGGCGCGGGCACGGGCGCGTAGATCGTCCTCGGAGACGATGTAGGCGGGGGTGCCGAATTGCTTCGCGAGCTCCAGCGTGTCACAGCCACCGAGCTCCAGGTGGCCGGCGGCGTTGATCGCGCTGCCCAGCGGATAGACGTGGGAGAGCGTGGTTGAGAGCGCGTTGGGCATCGCGCCGATCATGCCAAGTCCGTCACGGGTAGAGCGTTTCGGCCTGCTTCCGATCGAACTTTGGTAGTTGAGTTCCGGCGTCCGGAACCGAATCACCAAAGTTCCGCTTCAGAGCGTCGTCGCCAGCGGCAGGCCGAGCAACAGGCACAGGGCGGCGGCCACCGCCAGGGCCGGGTGCATCGCGCTCGCGCTCGCTCCGCCGGACAGCGCGGCGC
>JAFMRN010000096.1 GCA_017354065.1 Solirubrobacterales bacterium | reverse complement strand
ACGCGTATCCCGCCGCTCCGAACACAACCGCTTGGAGGCCGGGTACGCGCTGGGGCTGCTCGCGACGGTCGGGCTGTTGTTGTTGCTCAGCTTCCACGCCGAGGCGCGGGTCGACACCGCCTCAGCCAGGGAGCGACCGCGGCTGACCGTCGACGTGACCGGCTCACGCTGGGTCTGGACCTTCCACTACCGGGACCAGCGGATCACCGAGCAGAGCGGCTTTGTCGGTCACGGCGCGCTGACGGTCCCAACCAATCAGCCGGTCCGGTTCAACCTGCGCTCCAGCGACGTGATCCATTCCTTCTGGATCCCGCAGCTCGACTACAAGCGCGACCTGATCCCCGGCACCACTGAGCGGGTGACGCTGGACTTCGACCGCGCGGGCTGGTTCGGCGGCGGGTGTGCCGAGTTCTGTGGCCTCCACCACGCCGAGATGGTCTTCCAGGTCCACGCCGTCACACCGGCGCAGTTCCGCGCCTGGGCCGCGAGCCATGGAGGGTCCAGATGACCACGGCCACCGACGAACCCCCGCTGGAGGGCTGGCTCGGGGCCGCGCTGTCAACCGACCACAAGCGCATAGGCCTGAACCTGGGACTGCTCTCACTGCTGTTCTTCCTGCTCGGCGGCGCATTCGCGCTGTTGATGCGCGGACAGCTGGCAAGCCCGGACAACCGCTTTCTGTCTGACGGCGCCTATGACCAGCTGTTCACGATGCACGGCTCGACGATGATCTACCTGTTCGTCACGCCGATGGCCTTGGCGCTGGCGCTGTACCTCGTGCCGCTGCAGATCGGGGCATCCGGCCTGAGCATGCCGCGCCTGGCCCTCGGCGGCTTCTGGGTGTGGCTGCTGGGAGGCCTGACGATGCAGTCGGGCTGGTTCACCGGGGACGGCGCGGGCCGGGATGGCTGGGCGGCGTACGCGCCGCTGTCGAATGGCACCAACACGCCGGGCGCCGGCCAGGATCTCTGGGTGCTCGGCGTCCTGCTGGCCGCACTGGGGCTCCTGTTGATCGCCTGCTCGCTGATGGCGACCATCGCGCGCCGCCGCGCACCGGGCATGACGCTGTTGCGGATGCCCGTCTTCACCTGGACGGAGCTGGTCACCGTGCTGATGGTGATCGGTGCCTTCCCGGTCCTGCTCGTGGCCCTGGCGTTGTTGTATGTGGACCGCCACGGCGGTCACATCTTCACCGGGTTCACCGGGTCGATCGACTACCAGAACCTGTTCTGGTTCTTCGGTCACCCGGTGGTGTACGTGATGTTCTTCCCGTACCTCGGGGCTGCCGCTGAGGCAGTGGCTGTCAGCTCGCACAAGCGCTGGTTCGGTTACACGCCGTTTGTCGTGTCACTGATGGCGTTCGCGGCACTGTCAATGAGCGTCTGGTCACATCACATGTTCGTGACCGGCGGGGTCACCAACCAGTACTTCGCGTTCACCTCGACGCTGCTGGTCGTGCCGGCCGGAATCGAGTACTTCGACCTGATCGGGACGATGCTCGGCGGATCGATCGTGCTGCGCTGCTCAATGCTGTTCGCGCTGGCGTTCTTCATCCAGTTCATGGTCGGCGGCCTGTCGGGGATCTTCGTCGCCTCACCGGTGCTCGATTACCACGCCTACGGTTCCTACATGGTGGTCGCCCACTTCCACTACACGCTGTTCGCGGGCAGCGTGTTCGGCTTCTTCGCCGGCGTCTACCACTGGTTCCCGAAGCTCACCGGCGCGCGTCTGCGCGAGTCTCTCGGACGGGTCCAGCTGGTATTGATGGTGCTCGGCACGAACGCAACGTTCTTCCCGATGTTCCTGCTCGGCAATCAGGGCATGAGCCGGCGCGTGGCGCGCTATCCACAGCATCCGGGCTGGGCGACGTTGAACCAGATCGAGACCGTCGGCGCCGTGCTGATCGCGATCGCGGTGGCCGTGTTCTTGGCCAACGTCGTCGTCTCATTACGGAGGCGACAGACGGCCGGAGATGACCCGTGGCTCGGACACACGCTGGAATGGGCGACCTCCTCACCCCCGCCCGCGGAGAACTTCAGGGAGCCGCTACCGCCGATCCGCTCCTACGCGCCGCTGTTGGACCAGCGCGAGGAGGCCGAGACGTGAACGCGGTTCTGGCGTGGACGAGCCTGTTGGCGCTGCTCGCGGTGATCAACTGGATCTGGACCGGTGACGCGATCCAGGTGGCCTGCTTCGGCGCTGCGATCTTTGCCGCCCTCACCGTCACGCTGGCGGTCCACGCCCGCCGCCGCTCCCCGGTTGAGACGCTGCCGCTGCTCTCGAGCGGGGCGGTGATGGCGGCGGCCGGGCTCGGGCTGCTCGTGTTCGGGCTGAGCTTCGGGGAGTTTCCGATCATCGCCGGCGCGGTGCTACTGATCGGAGGCCTGGCGCACGTAGCGATCGAGCGGAGGCACTGATGCCGCTGCTGGGTGTGGGCGCAATTCTGGCCGCGGTGGTTGTGACCGGCGGCTCGCTGAGCGGTCACATGCTGGCCCACGTCCTGTTGATCGATGTAGCGCCGCCGCTGCTGCTGGCAGGCGCCAAGGTCCGATCCGCGAGGCCCTTACTGTGCATGGCCTTCTACTGGCTCGTACTGGCCCTGTGGCACGTGCCGCCGGTCTTCAACACGGCGATGACATCGGCGCCGCTGCATGGCCTGGAGGAGGCCAGCTTCCTGCTCGCCGGCCTCGCACTGTGGTGGCCGCTGCACAGCCCCAAGCTGGGTGCGCTTGGCCGGCTGGTCTACGCGCTGGTGGCGATGCTGCCGATGGACGCGCTCGGCGCCTACCTGAACCGCACCCCCCATCTCATCTACATGGGAACGGTGGCCGACCAGCAGCACGCCGGGGCGCTGATGTGGGTCGGCTCCACGACGGTGATGACCGTCGGCGGGCTGTGGGCGTGCCTGCTTGCGCTCCAGCGTGAGGAGCGCGACCAGCAGGCCCGGGACACGATCCGTGCCGATTAGAACCCTCAGCGCCGGGGAAGCGCTCTGGTGATGAGCGAGCTTCGTGTCCGCTTTGGTGCCGCCGTAATTCTGGCCGTCGCCGGCTCCACGGCGGCGCTCGGTGCTCTGACGCTGGCCCCGGCCGCTGAACGATGGTTGGCGTTCGGCGCGGGCGCCGGCGCGCTCATCACTGTGGCCGCCGCCTTTGCTGTGCGCGGGCGCGGAAGGCTCCAACGCTCCCTGGATCTGCCAGCCGCGATGACCGGGGCCTGGACCCTAGTCGCGGCCCTGGCATTCGGTGGGCGCACGGCAACATGGCTCGACTTTGCGGACGCCGCCGGAATCGCTGCCTTCGGGGCAGCGGCGGTGTTGCTGCATGAGCTGGGACTCGAGCATGAACTGCACCTTCTACGTGCCCGGGTGGAACCTGTGGACGAGATCACCGCACGACGGACCGCTGATAGCACCACACAACCACGGACTTTCAGGATGGTCCGCTGATGCGCTGGCGCGGCCCCTTCGCCGACAGCTATTTCGCCGCGGCCGCGTTGGTGATCTTCGCGCTAGTTCCCTACTTGGCGCTCGCCTCGGCCTTTCAGCCGTTGCAAACCCAGATCGCCACCGGGCTGCACCTATCGTCCCAGACGCTAGCCAACACGTCAGGCCTGGCCAACGCCGGTTACGCGTTCGGGACCGTGTTGGCCGTGCAGCTGGCGGTCAGGACCAGGCCGCGGCGGTTGCTGGCGCTGTACGCGGCCGGGTTGGTGATCGGCTCTGTGATGACCGCGCTCGCCGAACCGCCCGCCCTGTTCATCGCGGGACACATTCTGCAGGGGCTCTTTACGAGCCTGATGCTGATAGCCGCCGTCCCGCCGCTTGTCATCGGCTGGCCCGCCAAACGGATGCCGATCACCGCCGGGATCATGAACCTCTGCATCTTCGGGGCCGTTGCCGCTGGACCGGTGATCGGCCAGATGCAACTGTCCGCGCATGCCTGGCGACCGTTGTTCTGGCTCGCGACCGGCTCGGCGGTGCTCGCGCTGATATTCGTAATCCTCACCTGGGAGGACGAGTCCGCGCCCCAGCCTCGCGGCAGCTGGGACCCTATGTCGCTGCTCCTGGCCGGAGGCGGCTCAGCCGTCGCGTTCTTCGGTGCTTCCGAGCTGACAAGCCACCCATTCCTGAGCACCATCACCTTCCTGCCCTTGGTTGCCGGCGTCAGTGCCGTGGTTCTCCTGGTCATCCACCAGGCGACGATCAGCGATCCGCTGATGCCGATGCGACAGCTGATCACGACCAAACCGACAGCGGGCATCCTCGCCGCGATGGCGGCAGGGGCATCATCCGTACCGGCGATTGACCTGGTCGAGCAGGCGATCAAGCCCAGCGGATCCCCCGCGCATCTCGGCTCGTTGTTCTGGCCGTTCTTCGGCGGCGCGGTGGTGATGGCCGTGGTGTTCGGCCTGGTGCTGAAGACCCGCGGGCTGATCGTGCTGGTCCTGATCGGGTTGACGGTGCTGGCCGGCGGTGTCGCAACACTGACCGGCGCGGCGCATGGACCGCACACGTTGGTCGCCTTCGGCTCCGGCATGGTTGGGGTCGGCGTCGGCTCAAGCGTCGCCCCGGCACTGTTCATGGCCGGCTATTCGGTCCGGGCCATGTACATCCAGCGGGTGCTTGCACTGGTCGAGTTGCTGCGCGCGGTTGCGGCATTTCTGACAGCGCCGATCCTGTTACACCTCGCGCTGAGCACCGGCGGCATTACCGGGGCGGGTACTGAGACCGCGCTTTGGATCTGTTTCGGGCTGGCCGCGGGCGGGGCACTCCTGTCCCTTTACGTCCTAATACTTGGCCGGGCACGGCCCCAGGCCCCTGACATCGAGCGCTGGCAACGCGAGGGTGACGTTCCCGCTTGGGACTCGCCGCCCCTGGCGGCCGGCATTCGGTCTCCTAAAAGCCGGCGCGGCAGCGCCCACTATTTGCCGAACGGCTAAACCGGCAGCGTTTCTCGACTTTGCGAAGCGGGTAGCGGCCCTGTGTGCCTAGCCGACCCTTAGCCAGCAGCGCATGGTCGCCGGTGCAAGTTGGGCGCGACCGGCAGACCCAGAAGGCGCTGATGTGAGCACCACGGCGCGAACCGTGCTAGCAGTCGCGACTGTGTTCGTCCTGCTCTGCGCCACCGCGTCGGCGAAGACCAGTGCGGGAGCGGCGCTATATGACCTGGACTGCGCCTCCTGCCACGGCCAGACCCTTGCGGGCAGGAGCGGCATGGGTCCCTCACTCAGGGGCGTCGGTGCCGGTCCCGTCGACTTTTACCTGTCAACCGGGCGGATGCCCCTCCAGGACCCGCGTGATGAGCCGACGCGCTCTCCCCCGCTGCTGAACGCCCGCCAGCGCAGCGCGGTGACCTCCTTCATCAGCTCCTTCGGCGGCCCGCCGGCCCCCAGCGCCGACCCGCAAGCAGGGAACCTGTCAGCCGGCCAGCACCTGTTCACCAGTGACTGCGCGGGCTGCCACCAGGTCGTTGCCCGCGGCGGGCTGACGGTCGGCGCCGACGTGCCGGACCTGCGCGCACCCAGCGCCCGTCAGATCGCGGAGGCGGTCCGTATGGGTCCCTATCTGATGCCGCGCTTCGGTCCCCGTCAGCTCAGCCAGCGCCAACTCGACTCGCTGGTCCGCTACGTGCTGTGGACCCGCCGCCCGGACAACGCCGGGGGCTGGAGCATTGACAACCTCGGTCCGATCCCGGAGGGGATCATCGCCTGGTTGCTGGGCATGGCCGTGCTCGCTCTGATCGCGCGCCTGATCGGAGAGCGGACTGATGCGTGAGCTGCTCCTGCGATTACTGACGGGGTGGGCCGCGCTGAAGGCGCTGCGCCCACAGCGCAGCGCCCGGCAACCGGACCCGGCAACGACCATGGAGCAGCGGCTAGGAAGCAGCCACCGTGCCGAGAGCATCGTCGCGGGCCTGCTGGGGCTCGCCGCGGTCTGTGCCTTCGCCTTCACCGCCGTGTATGCGGCCGGCGCGAACACACAACTGCTCGGGCTCGCGCTGGGGCTCGCGCTGTTGCTGGCAGCCGCTGCCGCGATCGTCGCGGGTAAAGCGGTGGTGCGCCAGGAGACCGCCGTGCAGGAGCGCGATCAGCTGGAGTCAGCGGACGCGACCGAGCACGTGCTGGAGATAACCCACTCCGGCGGTGAGGGCATCTCCCGGCGCACGCTGCTGATCGGCGCCGGCACCGCCGCGGGAGCCGCGCTGGTCACGGCGGCGGCCACGCCCGTGGCCTCACTCGGGCCGCGGCTCGACCGGATCCACGCCACGCCGTGGCGGCGCGGGGTCCGCCTGGTTGATGACCAGGGCCGGCCCTACAGCGCCCAGCAGATCGAGATCGGCTCCTTCTACACCGCTTTACCCGAGGGTGGTGACACAGAGGACCTCGGCGCCGGCATCGTCGTGCTGAAGCTGCCGCCCGAGCTGCTGCAGCTGCCGGCCGGCCGGCGCGGCTGGGCGCCGCAGGGGATCCTGGCCTTCTCCAAGATCTGCACACACGCCGCCTGCGCGGTATCGCTGTATCGCTACCCAACCTCTGAGCAGACCAGCGCCGAGCCGGCGCTGACCTGTCCGTGCCACTACTCGACGTTCCTGCCGGGCCAGGGCGGCAAGGTCGCCTTCGGGCCCGCCGGCCGTCCGTTACCGCAGCTTCCGCTGCAGATCGCCAGGGACGGCAGCCTCCGTGCCGCCGGCGGTTTCGATCAGGACATAGGCCCCAGCTGGTGGGACGTGCACCGCGTATGAGCCGCGCGCAGCGGTTCGTCAGCTGGAATGAGCAGCGCTTCGGCAGCGCCAAAGGCGTCCGCTGGCTGCTGCGTTACGTGTTCCCCGACCACTGGTCGTTCCTGCTCGGCGAGGTGGCACTGTACGCCTTCATCGTGCTGGTCATCACCGGGATTTTCCTGGCGCTGTTTTACCAGCCAAGTGACACGCACATGATCTACCACGGCAGTTACACGTTGCTGGACGGTCAACAGATCTCAGAGGCCTACCACTCTGTTCTGAACCTGTCACTGACGGTGCCCGCCGGGCTGCTGATGCGCCAGACCCACCACTGGGCCGCTGACGTGTTCCTGGCCGCGATAGTCCTGCACGTGATGCGCGTGTTCTTCACCGGTGCGTTTCGTAAGCCCCGGGACGTGAACTGGTTCGTCGGGCTGACGATGCTGATGCTGGCGATCTTTGAGGGCTTTGCCGGCTACTCCCTGGGTGACGACCTGATGTCGGGCATGGGGCTCGCGATCGCTTACTCGGTGGCGATGTCCGTGCCGCTGATCGGCGCTCAGCTCGCGCACCTGCTCTGGGACGGGTCCTTCCCCGGCGGCAGCGACTTCCTCCCGCGCCTGGAGATCGCCCACGCGCTGTTGATCCCGGCCGCGCTGGCCGGCCTGATCAGCGTGCACCTGGCGTTGATCATGCGCCAGCACCACTCCCAGTTCCCCGGGCGCGGCCGCAAGGAGTCGAACGTCGTCGGCACGCCGATGTGGCCCGGTTATGCGCTGCGCTCGATCGGCCTGTTGCTGGCGGTCGCCGGAATCCTGTTCCTGCTGGGTGGGCTGGTGCAGATCAACCCGATCTGGCAGTGGGGCCCGTATGAGCCGTACCTGTCGACCAACGGCGCCCAGCCTGACTGGTACATCGGCTGGCTGATCGGTGCACTGCGGCTGATGCCCAACTTCGAGCCGACCATCGCCGGACACACACCGATCCCGAACCCGTTCTGGGGCGGCGTCGCGTTTCCGGGCGTGGTCTTCACGATCCTGTTCTTCTGGCCCGCGGCCGAGCGGCGCTTCAGCGGCGACCGCCGCCGCCACGACCTGCTGGACCGCCCACGTGACAAGCCACAGCGCACAGCCCTGGGCGCCGCGCTGTTGAGCTGGGTCGTGCTGATCTTCGCGGTCGGCGCCGCGGACCGCGTGTCGTTCCGCCTGAACATCTCTTATGCCGCGCAGATCCATGTCTGGCGCGTGGGCGTCTGGGTGGTGCCGGTTGTCGTCTACCTGCTCAGCCTCAGCGCCGCCCGCGCGCTGCAGCGCTCAGGGGCACATCCGCTGCGCGGCTCACCGCGCGTGCGCCTGCGGCGCCGGCCCAGCGGGGAGTTTGAGCTCGTCGATGCGGGTAGCCCCAGCCCAGAGATCCATGAGCGGTCAGGAGGCCACGGTGAGCGACGATGCGAAAGAACAACAGAATGAGGCGGCACGGGTCCGCTCAGAACAGGGCGCGCTGAGCACAGACCAAGGGGTCAAAGTCGACCACACCGATGACTCGCTTAGTGCCGGGGCGCGCGGGCCAACACTGCTCGAGGACTTCCATTTCCGGGAGAAGCTGACCGCCTTTGATCACGAACGCATTCCAGAGCGCGTTGTTCACGCGCGCGGCGCGGGCGCGTATGGCACGTTCACCTGCATGAAGTCGTTG
>JAFMRN010000288.1 GCA_017354065.1 Solirubrobacterales bacterium | reverse complement strand
AGCCGCTCGCGCAGCTGATCCTCCTCAGGCCCGCCGCCGGCCAGCACGAGGTGCAGGCGCGGATCCGCCTCGCGAGCCAAAAGGAAGCTGTCTGCCAGCAGCTCAACACCCTTCTCCTTGGTTAGGCGCCCGGCGTACAGAACGTTGATCTGCTCGCCGTTGCCGCCGAGGAAGGCGCGGTCGCGCAGCGCCGGGTCAAAGCGCTGGAGGTCGACGCCGCGATCCCAGCGGCCGACCTTGTCGGACTCAATGCCGAGCTCCTCAAGCCGGCCGTCGGTCGCCTCGGAGGGCGACAGGACAACGTCACAGCCCCCGTAGAACTTGGAGATCCCGAAGTCCGCCAGCGTCTGCAAATACGACATGCCCGAGCGCAGCCCCGCGTAGGCGGCCAGCTCTGTGTGGTAGGAGCCGACCAAAGGCAGCTCCAGCAGCTTGGCCACCAGGAACGCGCCGGCGCCGGCCGGACCCGGGGAGACCAGGTGGACCAGGTCATAGCGGCCCTCGGCGATCGAGTCGACCAGCGACGTGATGGTCGGGATTCCAATCTTCATGCCGGCGTAGAAGGGGATGTCCACCTCCGCGACGGCGGCCAGGCGACGGTCGACGTCGGCGTCGGTGCCGATCACCTCGACCTCGAACCCGGGCACACCGAGGTCGCGCACGTGCTTGATCGTGTGCGTCACGCCGTGCATCCCGCCGAGCCCGTCGGCGACGATCGCGACGCGCGGGCGGTCGCCGTCGGTGCGGGTCAGCTTCTGCTTCTCACGTCCAAGAAACGCGCCGGAAGCGGCGTAGGGGATCGCCGGCAGGCAGGCGTTGAACAGCTTGGAGGGCGTGTCCATCAGCTGGCTGAAGTCGCCGCCCCCTGCCGTCTCGACGGTGTCGTTGACGACGCGGGCCAGCTCACGCTCGTGGATCCGCTTGCCGCGGCGCTCCAGGTCGTGGTGGGTGAGCTCGCCGTCCTGGAGGTAGGACAAAAGCTTGCGCTCGTCGATCTCCAGCTCCATGGTCGTCAGCCACGAACGCAGCAGCGCCAGCGCGTCGTCGGCGCCGACGTCGTCCTGGTCCTCACCGGAGCGGACGTTGCCCTCAGACATGACGCGCTCGACCATCTTGAAGACCTGCGTCGGGTCGGCCTGAGCGTCTGACTCGCGGTCACCGAGGGAGCGGATCGCCAGGGCCATTGCCGCGTGGGCCCACTTGGCGGCGCCGCCCTGGTCACCGTGGGAGTTACAGCGACCGGCCTTGACGTGGGCCAGGAACTCGGCAGGATCGGCCGCCAAAGGCGTTTCAGTAAACGTCCGGCCGATGTCAACACCGGCGTGGTCATCGGTGCCGCCAACCGAGATCCCGCCGTGGGTCTCGATGTAGACGAACGCCGGCAGGTTCAGCTCCTTGGCGCGGCTGCCGTTGCGCGTCTCCCAGATCGGGAACAGCTGGGCCAGGCGGCGGCGGTGGCGCGCGGTCAGCGGCGCCTCCGGCGGGTAGAAGGGGTGCGCCAGCGCGCAGGTGATCTCGTTGGAGTGCAGGTACTCGGCGCACTCCTCAACGCTGTGGTTGTGAGCCTGGAGCCACTCGTGGTCCTCTTCGGTGATGCCGTAGCAAAGCACGTGAACGGCTTGGGGCTCGTCTTTGAACCAGACCGTGAGCTCCTCGGACACGAAAACGTCGGGCAGGTGCGCGATTGAGAGGGCACCGGCGACGGTGTCGTGGTCGGTGATCGTGACGAAGTCCATCCCGCGGCGCTTGGCCAGCTCGTAGACCTCTTCAGGCTCCGTGGCGCACTCCGGAAGCGCCAATGACCGCTGAATCCCCAGCTTCGACAGCTCCGAAGCCGTCGAGTGCACGTGCATGTCAGCGCGGCTCACGTGCAGTTCAGTGCGGTTGTCCGAATTCATGGAGCCAAGCATCAACTTATGCGTGCCTCGGCTCGTGAAGAAGGAGGTGAAGTCCTGTGAAGTTCCGGTGAAAGAGGCATGTCAAGCCGGCCTCTTTGCAGAAGGATTCACGCCGTGCCCGAGCTCACAGTCTCCCCTGAAATGGTCGCGCTGAACCGCGGCCCCCTGGAAATCACGATCGAGCTGCGCCCGTTCTCGATCACGGTCAGGCGCAACGGCCGGCGCCTGCTGCGCAACGCGGGCGTGTGGGTCGCCCAGGGCCAGAACAAGGACCACTTCGTGCAGTACACCGAGGGCGTGGTCGCCGGCGAGCTGCTCGATCCGAGTGAGCGCGCCACCCGCGCTCACGTGAAGCGCCACCCGTCCCACAACGGCGGCCCGCCCCAGGGCGTCGAGCTGGCACTGCGACTGGGTGATGAGCGCCACGGCACGCTGCTGATCGAGGTCCCCAAGGACAACGAGTTCGCCTTCAAGCTGACCGCCGACCCCCGGCCTGACGGCGGCGAGCCGCTGCGCCTGGCGCTCGACTGGGACCGGCGCAGCATCGAGCACTTCGTGGCGCTCGGGATCCGCCACGCGACCGAGTTCGATCACCGCGGCCGCCGCGTGCAGCTCGGCGCGGACCGCCGCTACACGGGCCCTGATTGCCCCCCGGAGATGCTGGCCGAGGGCGGCATCCCCCAGGGTGACTGCGCGCCGACCCCGTTCCTGGAGTCCAGCCGCGGTTACGCGGTGCTGGCCGAGACCAACGCCAACGGCACGATCTTCGACTTCTCCTCCGACCGCACGTGCGTGTCGACCCGGCACCTCGCCGGCCCGCTGTCGGTCCGCTTCTTCGCCGGCCCGAGCCCCGCCGCGCGACTGCGCCAGTACTGCGCGGCCACCGGCTTCCCGGCGCTGTTGCCCGAGTGGGCGTACGGCTTCTGGAAGAGCCGTGACGTGCACGAGGACCGTGAAGCGGTGCTGGATGACTTCAACGGCTTCCGCGAGCACAACATCCCGCTGGACGCGATCGTGATCGACTCGCCGTGGGCGACCCAGTACAACAGCTGGGAGTTCAACCCCCACCAGCTGCCGGACGCCGAGCAGATGGTGACGATGATGCGCTCCTACGGGGTGCGCACGGTGCTGTGGTGCACGCCGTGGGTGAACCTCGACAGCCGCGACGGCCAGATCCCGCCCCAGCCCGAGTCAGAGCGTCTGCACGCCGAGCCCGCGCCGAACTACGAGCCGGGCGTGGCCGGCAACCACTTCGTCCGGACGGCCGAGGGCATCCCCTACGTCGGCCAGTGGTGGATGGGCACCGGGTCGCTGGTCGACTTCACCAGCCCGGCCGCGGAGGAGTGGTGGCGCCCCCAGGTCAAGGGCATCC
>JAFMRN010000095.1 GCA_017354065.1 Solirubrobacterales bacterium | reverse complement strand
CGCGTTGGCGTTGCCGGAGTTGACCACGACCGCCCGGATCGCGGTCAGCTTCGCGCGGTTGCGCGTCAGCGTCACCGGCGCGCCGGGTGTGCCGGTGCGCGCGAAGCGTGCGGCGGACACGGTCTCAGGCGCATCGGCGACGATCATCCCCAGGTCCGGGGCGCCGGAGGGCTTGATCCCCGCGGCGACGCCGGCCGCACGGAACCCCTGGGGCAGCTGCCCGTCATCAACTTCTGTCGCCCGCTCGGGTGCCGGCACCCAGCGCGACTGGAAATACCCGCTCATAGGCCCAGTCCCTCGTCGTATCCGAACATCAGGTTCAAGCTCTGCAGCGCCTGGGAGGCGGTCCCCTTCCACAGGTTGTCGATCGCGCCGAACACGATCACGCGCCCGGTCCGCTCGTCCCGGTGCACGCTGATCCGGCAGATGTTGGTTTCGCGCACGTCGCGGACCCCGGGCGGCGTGCCGGCCAGCTCGACGAAGCGCTCGTCTCCGTAGGCCTCCTCATACAGCTCGCGGACGTCCGCGGTCGGGCCGGTCACGTAACAGGAGACGAGCTCTCCCTGGTCCAGGGGCAGCAGATGCGGCGTGAAGGTGACGGGGACACCCAGCTCCTGCTCGATCTCCGGGGTGTGGCGGTGCCGCGGCACGCCGTAGGCGTTGACGTTCTCATCGACGGTCACGAAGTGGGTCTTGTCGGTGGCCGCGCGACCCGCGCCGGAAACACCGGACTTGGCGTCGATCACCACGTCTTCCAGCAGCTTCGCGCGGGCCAGCGGCGCCAGCGCGAGGATCACCGCGGTCGGATAGCAGCCGGGACCAGCGACCAGGTCCGCCCCCGCGATCTGCTCGCGGTACAGCTCCGGCAACCCGTACACGGCCTCCGAGATCAGGCCCGGCACCGGGTGGGGCTTGTACCACTCCTCATACACCGCGACGTCGCGCAGGCGGAAGTCGGCTGAGAGGTCGACGACCTTCACCCCGCGGTCGCGCAGCTCGCTGACCACGGGCGCGGAAGCGGCGTGCGGGTAGCCGACTATCGCGGCGTCCCCGACCCGGTCGAGGTCCAGCTCCTCCAGCACCCGGTCCACGCGGTGGTGGGGGTACAGCTCGGCCAGGGACCGCCCCACGTCACTGCGTGAGGTGACGGCCGCGAGCTCGAACGCCGGATGGCGCTCGATCAGGCGCGCGGCCAGAGCCCCGGCATAGCCGGAGGCGCCGAGCACTGAGACACGCTCAGCCACGGATCTCCCCGCCGTGCCATTTCCCGACCGCGTCGATGATCTTCGCGCGCTTGGACGCGACCTCCTCGTCTGTCAGCGTGCGGTCCGGCGCGGCGAAGCTGAGCCGCACCGCGAGGGACTGCTTGCCCTCCCCGAGCCGCTCCGCGTCGCGGTAGACGTCAAACACCGTCGCGTCGCGCAGCAGCGCCCCGGCGGCGCTCCTGATCGTCGTGACCAGCTCGGCCGCGGTGACGCTCTGATCCAGCAGCACCGCGATGTCCTCGCGCACCTCCGGGAAGCTCGTCAGGTCTCGGTAGCGGCGCACCTCGGGCAGCGCCAGCTTGTCGAGGTTCACCGCGAGCACCGCGACGGTCTGGTCGATGTCCCACTCGGCGGCCACGCTCGGGTGCAGCTCCCCGACAAAGCCGACCCGCTGAGACTTGGCGGTCAGGATCGCGGAGCGGCCCGGGTGCAGGGCGCCGTTGGCCCGGCCGGCCTCCAGGGAGTAGTCGACGCCGAGCCCGTCCAGCAGCGCGGTAACGACCCCTTTTGCGGTGTAGAAATCGGCCACGGGCGGTTGGTTGTCGCGCCAGGTCGCGGGACGCGCCGCGCCTGTCAACAGTGCCAGCAGATGGGTGTCCTCAGCCTTGCCGGAACCGACGGCCTCGGGCTTGTAGACGGCGCCCAGCTCGAAGATCCGCACGGTTTCTGCGCCGCGCGCGACGTTGTGGGAGGCGATGTCCAGCACCGATCCCAGCAGCGTCGTGCGCAGCTGTGACTGGTCGGCCGACATCGGGTTCCTCAGCTGCACCGCGTCATGCTCCAGGCCCAGCTTCTGGTTCTGCTCGGGACCGGCGAAGCTCCAGCCGGTCACCTCGTGCAGCCCCTGGGCGCTCAGCAGGTCCGCGGCGCGGCGCACCAGCCTCTGGCGCTCAGTTAAGCCGCCCACGGCCTCATGCCGCGCGGGCAGGGTGGCGGGCAGGTCCTGGAGCACCTCGAGGCGGGCGACCTCCTCGATCAGGTCGACCTCGCGCGTCACATCGGCCCGGCGGAAGGCCGGCACCGTGACCGCCAGCCCCTCCCCGGTGCGCGCTACGTCAAAGCCGAGCGCGGTCAGGATGTTGACGCTGCGATGCTCGGCCACAGGGGTGCCGATCAGCTTCTTGATCCGCGCAGCCCGCAGCGGCAGCGTCACGGGCGCCGGCGGCTCCGCGCCGATGTCAATGGTCCCCGGCCGCACGGTCGCACCAGCGTTCTGGGCAAGCAGCTGGGTGGCGAGCGCCTGGGCCCACAGGGTCTGCTCGGGCTGGAGCCCCTTGGCGAAGCGGGTCGAGGCCTCTGAGTGCAGCGCCAGCTTCCAGCTGGTCTGATGGATGTTCGGCCCACTCCAGGTCGCCGCCTCGAACAGCACCCGGGTCGTCTCAGCCGAAACCTCGGAGCGGGCACCGCCCATCACGCCGGCGATCGAGGTCGGCCCCTCAGCGTCGTCGATCAGCACCACGTCCGGGTCGAGCGTGCGCTCCTGGCCGTCGAGGGTCACCATCTGCTCACCGGCTCCGGCGCGGCGCACGGTCAGCTGCGCGCCCGCGACCCGGTCGAGGTCAAAGGCGTGCGTCGGCTGGCCGGTCACCAGCATCACGTAGTTGGTGATGTCCACGACGTTGGAGATCGGGCGCTGGCCGGCCGCCATCAGCCGCGCCTTCAGCCACAGCGGGCTGGGACCGATCTGCACGCCGTCAAACACGCGCGCGGTGAACCGCGGGTTCAGCTCGGCTCCGGCCTGATTGACGATCTCGACACCTTGAAGCGGTCCGGAAGAGCCTGGGTCTTCACTCCACGGGGGTGGCTTCAAGGCCGCCCCCGTGGCCGCGGCCACCTCCCGTGCCACGCCGTAGATCCCCAGGCAGTCCGGCCTGTTCGGCGTGATCTCCAGGACCAGCACGTCGGTTGACAGCGCCAGCACCTCGGCCAGGGAGGTGCCGGGCTCCAGGTGATCGGGCAGCACCATGATCCCGTCGTGATCCTGGCTGATCTCAAGCTCGCGCTCGGACAGGATCATCCCGTTGGACTCCTGGCCGCGCAGCTTCGCGCGCTTCAGCTTCGTGCCGTCGGGCATCACCGCGCCGGGCCGCGCGACGCCGACGGTCTGGCCCGCGTCGACGTTCGGCGCGCCGCAGACGATCTGGACCTTCTCCCCGACATCGACCTGGCAGACGCTGAGGCGGTCGGCGTCGGGATGCTTCTCGCGGCTCAGCACCTTGCCGACCACGAACCCGTCGGTCTCAGACAGGCCGTGGCGCTCGATCCGCTCGACCTCGGTGCCGGTCAACGCCAGCTTGTCGGCCAGCTCCTGGACGCCCAGGTTGAGCTCCACATACTCGGACAGCCATTCGATCGGTACGCGCATGTCTAGAACTGCTCCAGGAAGCGGATGTCGTTGTCGTACAGAAGCCGCAGGTCGGGGACACCGTGTTTGAGCATCGCGATCCGCTCGATCCCCATGCCGAAGGCGAAGCCCTGGTAGCGCTCGGTGTCGTAGTCGACGTGGCCCAGCACGTTGGGGTCGACCATCCCCGCGCCGAGGATCTCGATCCAGGTGGTGCCCTTGCACAGGTTGCAGCGCGACCCGTCCTCGAGCAGGCCTTGCGTGCAGTTGAAGCAGGACACATCGACCTCGACGCTCGGCTCGGTGAAGGGGAAGAAGTGGGGGCGCAGCCTGATCTCCCGCTCGTCTCCGAAGATCGCTTTCACGGCGGCCAGCAGCGTGCCCTTCAGGTCGGCGAGCGTGATGTCCTCGTCTATCGCCAGGCCCTCGATCTGATGGAACTGCGGCGTGTGGGTCGCGTCGGAGTCGGGGCGGTACACGCGGCCGGGCACGATGATGTGGATCGGCGGCGGCTGGGCCAGCATCGCGCGGACCTGCATCGGGCTGGTGTGGGTGCGCAGCACCAGGTCCTCGCCGATGTAGAAGGTGTCGGTCTCCAGCCGTGCCGGGTGCGTCGGATCGTGGTTCAGCGCGTCGAAGTTGTAGTAGACGGTCTCCAGCTCGGGCCCCTCCTTGACCTGGAAGCCGAGGCCCAGGAACACGTCCTCGATCTCGCGCCGGGTCTGGGTCAGGAGGTGCAGGCGGCCGATGGAAGGCTGGGGATCGCCGGGCAGGGTCACGTCGATCTTGTCGTCTATGAGGCGCTGTTCCAGCTCCGCGGCGGCGAGCTTCGATGACCGCGCGTCGATCTCGGTCTCCAGCGCCTTGCGCGCCTCATTCGCCGCGCGGCCCGTGGGGCCCCGCTGCTCGGGTGGGAGCTCGGCCACACCACGCAGGATGTTGGGCAGCTCCGCCTTGCGGCCGAGGTATTCGATCCGCACTTCCTCCAGGGCCGCGGTGTCGCGCGCCTGCTCTATGGCCGCGCGCCCGGCGGCCAGGAGTTCTTCGATCCGCTCAATCATGCGCGCGGGAGCTTAGTTCGTATAGGGCCACGGTCGCGGCCATGGCGACGTTGAGCGAGTGATTCTTGATTGGGATGCGCGCCACGTGGTCACATTTCTCAATGACCTCGCGTGGCAGGCCTTCACGTTCTGAACCCAGAACCACGCTGATGTCCCGCGACGTCGTTATTCCGACACGGAGGAACATTGACCCACCGGCGTCCAACGCGATTTTCACCCCCGGCAGCGATTCGACCCCCGCACGCGCAACTGGCACGGTGAAAATCGCCCCCATCGACGCGCGCACGCTCTTGGGTCCAAAGGGATCCGCGCACCCGGGGCCCAAAGCGACGCACGACGCGCCGAACGCCTCCGCTGAACGCAGGATCGTCCCAACGTTCCCGGGATCTCCCACGCCATGGAGATAGACACACAAGGGGCCCCGAACAGAGGCCCAACGCGTCTCGAAAACCCCCAGCGCTCGCGTGCCCGAAGCAAGCTCTGAGACCGACTCCAAAAGCTCGGAGCTCAGATCGACCCCGGCAACCAGGCTCTCAACCGGAGACCACCCACTGTTGGATGCAGCGGCCAATAAATCCTCCCCCTCAGCCACAAAGCGTCCGAGCTTCTCGCGATCACGGCGATTGCGGAGCTTGCGGATCTGCTTCAGCTTTGTGTTGTCAGGAGAGGTGATCATGGAACAAAAAAGGCGCCCCCCGAACTCGGAGAGCGCCCTTGAGAAGTCAGCTTTGGCCGAAAACTACTCAGCCGAAAGCGCCTCACGGGCGCGCTCGGCAAAACGTCGGAAGGTGGCCTCATCGTGCACGGCGATATCCGCCAGGACCTTGCGGTCCAGCTCGATCCCGGCCTTCTGAGCACCGTGCATGAACTTGGAGTAGGACAGGCCGTTCTGACGCGCGGCCGCGTTGATCCGCTGGATCCACAGCTTGCGGAAGTCGCGCTTGCGGTTGCGGCGGTCACGGTAGGCGTAGGTATCGGCCTTGATCAGGGCTTCCTTGGCGGACCGGTAGCGCTTGGACGCGTTGCCGCGCATCCCCTTGGTCTGCGCGAGGGTTTCCCGGCGCTTCTTCTTCGCGTGAACTGAGCGCTTGACGCGAGCCATTCCTAGCGTCCCTTCGTCGGCGCGTTGAGCAGCTTCTTGGCCCGCGGCGCATCGTGGTCGGAGAGGATCACGGGCGAGGCGAGCTTGCGCTTGTACTTCGGTGACTTCTTCTCAAGGATGTGGCTGGAGAACGCGTGGCGTGCCCTGACCTTGCCCTTGGCGGTCACCTTGAAGCGCTTTTTCGCGCCCGAATGGGTCTTCATCTTCGGCATGGCGGCCGTTCAGTAAAGCAGGTCGCGGAGAGTTTCAGTCAGCTTTGCCGGCGGGCTTGCGCTCCGCCTTGCTGCCAGCACCGTTGGAAGAGCTCTTGGTCTTCGACTTGTTCGGCTTTGGCTGCTTCTGCTGCTGGGACTTCGGCGCTTCAGAGACCGGCTCAATCGGCGCCGGCTCGTCTGATTCCTCGTCGATCATCGTGATCGGGGCCGGCTCACCGGACTCCTCGGGCTCAGGCTGCTTGGGCTCGGGCTTGGGCTTCGCCACAGGCTTCGGCTTCTCGACAGGCTTCTCAGCGGCGGGCTTCGGCTTCTCGGCTACAGGCTTGTTCTTCTTTTTCTTCGACTTGGGGCGACCCGAGGGGTCCTCCTCCACATCGGTCAGCTCGTCGACGTCGACGGTGGCCGCGCCCTCTGCGTGCTCGACCGGCTGCTCGCGCTTCTCGGCGTCCTGCTCGTCGTCCTCGTCGGTGTCGAACTCGCCGGCCAGCACGGCCTTGGAGGGCGCCAGCATCATCGTCATGTTGCGCCCCTCCTGGAGGGGGTTCTGCTCGACGACGCACAGCTCCTCAAGCTCTTGTGCAAGTTTCTTCAGCAGGTCGGAGCCGCGCTCGGGGTGGGTTACCTCGCGGCCACGGAACATGATCGTGACCTTGACCTTGTCCTTGCCGCGCAGGAACCGCTCGACGTGACCCTTCTTGGTGTCGTAGTCGTTCTGGGCGATCTTCGGCCGGAACTTGATCTCACGGATCGTGATCTGCTGCTGGTGCTTGCGCGCGGCCTTCTGCTTCTGGGCCTGCTCGTACTTGAACTTCGAGTAGTCCAGTACGCGGCAGACGGGCGGGCGCGCGTCAGCTGCAACCTCGACCAAATCGAGGTCTCGCTCCTGTGCGTAGGCAAGCGCTTCCGACGTCTTCAAGACGCCGATCTGCTTCCCGTCATCGCCGATGAGCCTGACCTCGGGCACACGGATGCGATCGTTGATCCGTGTCTGGTCACGCTCCGGCGGTCGCCGGTCGTAACGTCTCGGGACCGGCACTAGCTAGTTTGGCGGCGGTGGGTCAAGCTGCGGCGCCGCGCCGTGTGTTCTGGTGGGAACGAATCAACGGTTCGGAGTATAGCTAGCCGGCAAGGACCCGGCTGCGGGCACGATCGGCCAGGCGCGAGACCAGCTCCGCCACCGCTTCCGAACCGGTGTCCCCCGCGTGTTTTTCACGCACACCCACAGTCTCGGACTCCTGTTCGCGGTCACCGACGACCAGCAGGTAGGGGATCTTCGCCAGCTCGCCGTCACGGATCTTGCGCCCGACCGACTCGACACGGGAGTCGACCTCGGCGCGCAACCCGGCCTTGAACAGCCTTGCGCGGACGGACTCCGCGTAGTCGTTGTGGCGGTCGGCTATCGGCAGCACCGCGACCTGACGCGGCGCCAGCCAGAAGGGCAGCTCGCCGCCGAAGTGCTCGATCAGGATCCCGATGAAGCGCTCATAGGAGCCCATCAGCGCGCGGTGGATCATCACCGGCGTGTGCTCGGCGTTGTCGGCGCCGACGTAGCTCAGCCCGAACCGTTCGGGCATGTTGTAGTCGAGCTGGCAGGTGCCGAGCTGCCAGGAACGCCCGAGGCTGTCGGTCATGTGGATGTCGATCTTCGGGCCGTAGAAGGCACCGTCCCCGGGGTTCAGCTCGTACTCCAGCCCCAGTGACTCCAACGCGTTCTCCAACGCGGCCTCTGACTTGTCCCACAGCTCGTCCGAGCCGATCCGCTGCTCGGGGCGGGTGGAGAGCTCAAACCGCACCTCCAAGCCGAACAGCTTGTAGGTGTCAAAGGCGAAGGCCAGCACGCCTGCGACCTCATCCTGGATCTGGTCCTCAGTGCAGTAGATGTGTGAGTCGTCCTGGGCGAAGTGGCGCACACGCAGCAGCCCGTGCAAGGTGCCGGATGGCTCGCGGCGATGCAGCAGCCCCGGCTCCCACAACCGCACCGGCAGTTCCTTGTAGGACTTCTGCTCCATGCCGTAGAGCTCGCAGTGACCGGGACAGTTCATCGGCTTCAGCGCCATCTGGCGCTCCTCGTACTCGGTCACGAACATGTTTCCGTCGTACTTGTCCCAGTGGCCGCTTGTCTTCCACAGCTGCGAGTCAAAGACCTGCGGGGTCTTGACCTCCTGATAGCCGCGCTCGGCGCCCATCTCACGGCTGAGCTTGACCAGCTCGTTGAACACCGCGGTGCCGGGCGCCAGCCAGAAGGCGGCGCCGGGCGACACCTCGGAGAACTGGAACATCCCGAGCTGGGGTCCGAGCTTGCGGTGATCGTTCTGACGCGCGAGCTCCAGCTTCTCCAGATGTGCGTCCAGCTCCTTGCCGGAGAAGAACGCGGTCCCATACACGCGCGTGAGCATCGTGTTGTTGGAGTCGCCGCGCCAGTAGGCGCCGGCGACCGCCTGGAGC
>JAFMRN010000094.1 GCA_017354065.1 Solirubrobacterales bacterium | reverse complement strand
CCCGGTATCTGAGCGTGCCCGCACGAGCGTGCGCGAGCTGGCAGCCGGCACGATCCACCGCCTGCTGGGGGCACGCGGTCCCGGCCGCTTCCGGCACGACGCGAACAACCCGCTGCCCCACGACATCGTGATCGTCGATGAGACCTCAATGGTGTCCCTGTCGCTTGTCTGCCGGCTGCTGGACGCGGTCCGTTCTGACGCGCGTCTGGTGCTGGTCGGCGACCCGGATCAGCTGAGCGCGATTGAGGCCGGTGCCGTACTGGCCGACATCGTCGGACCGGCCGCTGAGGGTCCCGCGTTCGGCCCGGGCATGCGCGCGATCCTGACCAAGGCCGGCGGCGCCGATCCGGGGCCCTCGACGGTCGAGTCGGAGTTCGGCAGCGGCGTGGTGGTTCTGCGCCACGGGCACCGTTTCGGTGCGCCTATCGGCCAGCTGGCGGACGCTATCCGCCGCGGCGACACCGACGCGGCTGTCAGCGCCGCCGCCTCTGACGTGCCGGAGATCGATTGGATCCGGACGGACCCGGCGGCGTTGTCCCGGGGTGACGGCGGAGACCTGCGGGCCAGCGTGCTGGCCGGGTTCGGAGAGATGCTGGCCGCCGCGCGTGAGGGCGCCGGCGCAGAAGCACTGGCCGCGCTGGGGACGCTGCGGCTGCTTTGTGCCCACCGCCACGGTCCCTACGGAGTCAGCAGCTGGACCGCCAGCGTTGAGGACTGGCTGACCCAGGAGCTCGGCGTAAGCGTCGAAGGCGACTACCCGGGTCGCCCGCTGCTGATAACGGAAAACGACCATGAGCTGCGCCTCTACAACGGTGACGCGGGCGTGATCGTGTCCGGCCCGGACGGACCGACGGCGGTGTTCGAGCGTGAGGGCGGGCAGCTTTCTCTCGCGCCTGCGCGGCTGGCGGCGGTCGAGACGGCCTTTGCCAGCACGATCCACAAGAGCCAGGGCAGCCAGTTCTCCACCGCGGCGGTGATCCTGCCGGGCCAGGACTCGCGTCTGTTGACCCGGGAGCTGCTCTACACAGCGGTCACCCGTGCCCGCAAGCGCGTGCTGTTGGTCGGTGAGGAGGCCGCGCTGCGCGCCGCGGTCGAGCGGCCGGTCCAGCGGGCCACTGGACTACAAAACAGACTATGGGGATAACAGTCCGCTCGACAATATCCCTTGAACGCGCCGAAACTTCGGAGTAGTTTGTGTGTTCCGTGTATGGAAGCACCGTTTTGAACCTGGCCACGGACGCGCTTGTGTGAGTCGGGTTACGCAAACTCATTTGCAACCGCTATCCCGCCGACAACTCCACTAACGTGACCAACATGTTTCAGGCTCCCCGCCAGCTCTTTCGCCGCTCCAGCGCAGCAGCTGACGACCGGCCCGTGGTTGACGCCAAGGACGCAGAGTCCGCCAGCGAGCGCGATCGCCACCCGGCGATGCGCGGCATCGACGTCTCCCCCGTGCACGGCCGCCATTGCATCTGCAACCGCTGTGAAGAGCACCACAACGCCGCCTAGCTTCCAGCGCTGGGATCCGCCACGACCTACGGGGCGCCTACGACGGTCGTGAAGATCACCATCAGAATGCCGAAGCCGATGCAGTAGACCCCGAACGGGATCAGGTTTCGCTTCTCGAAGTACTTGGTCAGGAAGTGGACCGTTACCACCGCCGTGACCGCCGCGACAGCCGCCGCCACCACCGCCGCGATCTGCAGCTGTGCGATCAGGTGGTGGCTGTGCACGGTCGGCGGGTGCAACAGGTCGCCGAGCTTGACGATCCCCGCCGCGAGGATCGGTGGGGTTGCCATCAGAAACGCGAAGCGCGCGGCCTGGGCGTTGTCCAGACCACGCGCCAGGCCCGAGGTCATCACCACGCCGTCACGGCTGATGCCGGCGATCAACGCGGTGGATTGCGCGGTCCCGATGATCGCCGCCTCCTGATAGCTCATCGTGTCCAGGTCGCGGTAGCCCTCCGGCGTGAGGCCCTCACGGCGGGCGAGCTCGCGGACGTTCGCGTTACGCCGGAAGCGCTCGGCGGCGATCAGGATCAGGCCGTTGATGATCAGGAAGATCGCGGCCCAGATCGGCTTGGCGAACAGGGTCCGCAGCGGGTGCTCGAGCACCAGTCCGAGGATGCCGACAGGGATCGTGGCGATGATCAACAGCCACACCAGCCGCTCGGACGGGGTCTCGGCGCGGCGCTTGGACAGCGTCACGAAGAACGCCTTGATCAGCTCGATCCAGTCACGCCAGAAGTAGATCAGCAGGCCGATGGCGCTGCCGACGTGCAGCATCACCACGAACGCCAGCCACGGTGATTCGGCATGGGACTGCCAGGCGACGATGTTGTGCCAGCGGAACAGCGTCGGGAACAGGACTGTGTGGCCGAGGCTGGAGACGGGGAACAGCTCGGTCACGCCCTGCAGGAAGCCCAGGATGATCGCCTGGCCGATTGAGATCAGAGAAGTGGCAGCGGTAATCAGCATCGGCGGCCAGCCTATGCGACCGTCGAACCGCGCGTCTACGGATCAGACCCGAGGATGAACCCGCGCTGTTCCGGCGGATAACAGGTCGCCTGAGGATGCAGGCCCCACGGGACGAGTAAAAGGGGCCCCAGGTACGACCCGGGGCCCCGTCGGCCGGGACTACACGTCCCGTATGGATCACCACTGATTTTTAACGTCCCAGGACTTTTGAGTGTCATGCCTGGGCGGCGTCGACACTCCCGACCACCGGGACTGGCCGCCCCTGAAGGGCGCGTGGCGCCGGTTGGGCATGGCGTTGGCCATGGCCCGTTGGTCGAGTGGGCAATCCGCCGAAGCATTCAGGGTACCGCGCGCTCTGGGTTGCGCATCGGACAGAGCTCGCGTTAGGCTCGGCCCCATGCGACGGATCGCAGGGGCGATGATCCTCGGGGTTCTGCTGGTGCTCAGCGCCATGCCGCTGGCGGCAAGCGCTGCTCCCATCCCAACGGCAAACAAACGCGCGGCCGCGAGCTTCGCCAAGCAGTGGCTGGCCAAGTACCGCCCGCCTGGCACCCGGATCTCAGGCGACCCGACCCACGGCGGCATGCAATGCGACGCCTGCCAGCTTCAGCCCGGCGGCGCCAGGGTCGGCTATGACGAGCACTCCTTCTGGATCGTCAAGCAGACGCCCAAGCAGTTCATCGCCGCCCTGAGCGCCCATCCTCCGATCAAGACGAGCATCATCGTCCAGGGTGAGGGCGGTGGAGGATCGCCCGGACACATCGTGAACACCCGCAGCCTGCAGTTCACGATCCCGCACCAGCCGGCTGGCGTCGGCTTCGCGCAGCTTGAGATCAGCGCAACCGCTGCGAAGGGCGGCACCGCGGTCCGCGTCGACTCCTACGCGATCCCATTCCGCCCCCGCCCGCGCTCTGAACGGCTCCCCTCAGGGATCCACGCCGCCACTGTCAGCGTCGCCAGCGATGGCATCAGGCACCGCTGGGGGCTGGGCAGCGTCACGAACCCGCAGGCCCTGGCGCGCCTGACCCGGGCCGTGGACTCAGAGCACGTGGGCCAGCCCGGCGCCGGGCCGGTCGGCTGCGCAGGTGTGCAGGGCAACCGCGGAGCACCGCTGATCGACATCCGCTTCCAGACCCGTCCCGGTTCCCGCACGCTCGCGGAGGCCAGGGAGTCCAGCTGCATCTTCTCGGGCGGCCCGGGCAGCCCGGCCGAATTCGCGCCGCCCGTCGCCTTCAGTGTGCACGGCAAGGCAGAAGCGCCGCTGGAACAGACGGTCGGGATGGAAAACGTGCTGGCGCAATCAGGGATCCTCCACCCCTGCACCAGCTCCCAGATGTCGCTCAAGCCCGGTTCCCAGTTCTCCACCCGGGTGGGATCCGGCGATCTCAAGCTGACCGACCGGGGCACGCCGTGTGGGCTCTCCGGCCAACCCAAGCTCACCCTGAGCACTGCCGCCAACAAGCCGTTCCCGCCACAGCGGACCTACAAGCCCGGTCCCTACAAAGAAGTGCCGGACCACGTGCTGATCACCCCGGACTACCCGGGGTCGGTGAACTTCACCTGGACGCCGGCCAGCAAGTCATGCCCCGGCCCGACCGCAAGCTCGGCGTCGCTGCTGCTGCCCGGCGCGACCCAGCCGCTGAGCCTCTCACTCGCCTACTCCAAGACTCCGCTGGCTGCGTGCCGGGGCAGATACACGGTCTGGGCCCCGCTGGCGAGCGGCTAACCACCGACCGCGGCCAGTGACGACGTCCCGTGGCCGATCAGCTTCCCGTCCGCGTCATAGGCCGAACCCTCGGTGAAGGACACGTTACGTCCGGGCTTCAGCACCCGGCCGACGACCTTCAGCTCACGTCCGTCGTAGGGGATTGGCTTGAGGAACGACACCTTCAACTCGATCGAGGCCCAGGCGACGCCGGGCGCACCCAATGTCTGGGCGGCTATTCCCATCGCGGTGTCCATCAGCGTGCACAGCACGCCGCCGTGCACCAGCCCGATCCCGTTGAGCAGTGACTCGTCGGGGATCGAGGCAAGCTCGATCTCGCCCTCACGGATCGCGAGAAAGCGCATGTCGAAGTGAGAGGCGATCGGCGGCCACGGCAGCTTGCCCTCAGCCATCGCCTGGATGAATTCCAGCCCGCTGAGGGAGCCCAACGCCTGGAGCGTAGGCTCGATCCCGTACCAGCTGATCGTCTTCTCGCCCACCGCGCCCCACTTGGCCGGCGCTGTGCTGGACTCGCTCAGGTCTGTCATCGCAGGAACGGTATCCGGCTCGGGTCGCGAGTCGATCTCAAACGCGGTCATCGGCTGGCCGCGGCGGTAGCCGGTCCGCCCGCAGCTGGAGCGGGCTCCGCTCCCGCGCGACGAGCACCCAGAAACACGATCCCGCTGAGGGCCGACACCAGCGTGATTGCAGCGATCACGCCCCGGGCGAGCTGGTAGCTGTGCAGCGTGCCCAACGCACTGTGCGGGGTACCCAGCACCGCGATGAACACCGCCACACCGATGCTCAACCCGACCTGGCGCAGCATGTTGATCACCGCCGAGCCGGTCGCGAAAGAGGCCGGCGGCAGCGCGCCGGAGCCGACCCCGATGAAGGTCGGCATGACGAGCCCCACCCCGGCGCCGGTGAGCACCGTGCCGGGCAGAATCTGGTCCGCGTATGAGGCATGCAGTTTCACGAACAGCATCCACCACGCCATACCTGCGGCATACAGCAGCGACCCCAGAAAGATCACGCGGCCCGGCCCGAGCCTTTCGATCAGCCGTCCGGCCACCAGAAACGAGAACAGCGGAACCATCAGCGGCCCGGGCGCGAAGGCAAGGCCGCTGTGCAGCGCCGACCAACCCCACACATCCTGCATCCACAGCACGGTTGCCAGCAACATCGCGCCGAACGCGGTGGAGAACACCAGGCCGACGATCGACGCGCCGCGAAACGGCCGGATCCGGAACAGTCCCGGATCAACCAGCGGGTTGGAGTGGCGCATGGTATGCGCCAGGAACCCGGCCAGGGACACCGCGGCCAGGCCCAAGGAGCCCAGCACACGGGCCGATCCCCAGCCCCAGTCATTCCCCTCGACGAGTCCCAACGTCAGCGCGGCTATCCCGACCGTGACCAACAGCGCGCCCAGGGCGTCCGGGCGCGGAACCCGATGCCCGGCGACCGAGGGCAGCCGCCACCAGCCGACCGCCAGCGCGAGCAGTCCGACCGGCACGTTCACGAAGAACACCCAGCGCCAGCCCGCCGCAACCAGGATCCCGCCGACGACCGGGCCCAGCGCGGCCGCAAACCCGCCGACCGCTGCCCACGCGCGGACGGCGCCCTGGCGCTTCTCCGGTGCCGTCGTCGCGAGGATCAAACTCAAGGATGTGGGCGTCAGCAGCGCAGCCCCTACAGCCTGCAGCACACGGAATCCGATCAGCCAGCCCAGGCCGGGTGCCACTCCGCACAAGACCGACCCGACGGTGAAGATCACCACCCCCCAGAGGAAGCCAAGCTCGCGATCAAAGCTCTCTGACAGGCGACCGAGCAGCACCAGCAGCGCCGCGTAGACGATCGCGTAACCGTTCAGTACCCAGGACAGCGCGGACAGGTTCGCCTGATGCAGGTCGTGACCGATGTCAGGCAGCGCGATGTTGACGATGAACAGGTCGAGGCTGGCGAGCACCACGCCGGCGCAGACGATCACCAGAACGAGGCCGGCGGAGGCATCACCGCGCCGTAGCTGACTTAGGTATCTCATAGCCAGAACCGTAACACACCTGGCTTACACGAACCAAAGTCAGCTAAGCTCTAGGTGTATGAGCGCCTCTCAAATCCAGATGGACCCGGCGCTGCCGCCGCGCGAGAGCTGGGCCGACATCAATGACGACTGCCCGATCTTCCAGTCGCTGGGCGTACTCAGCACGCGCTCGGCGTTTCTGGTTCTGCGCGAGGCCTTCTACGGCGCCACCCGCTTCGACCAGTTCGCTCAACGCGCCGACATCTCCGAGCCGGTGGCCGCCGCCCGCTTGAAGGAGCTGACCGAAGCCGGGCTGCTGGAAAAACACCCATACCGCGAGCCCGGACAACGGACCCGCAACGAGTACGTGCTGACGGACAAGGGCGCCGACCTGCTCCCGACGCTCCTGGCGCTGTTTCGCTGGGGTGAGCGCTGGGTCTTTGGGGACGGCATCCGCGCGGACATCGCCCACGCCAGTTGCGGCGCCAGCGTTGATGCCGTCGTCACCTGCGAGCACGGCCACCGGGTTCCGCCCGGCGAACTCCGTTTCCGCCGGAACCCCGCGCGCGCCAGCTAACGGCAATCCGGGCGGGTCTCCCCCAGATCAGCCGGCAACGACTCATCCAGCGCGTACATGGCGACGACCGCCGCCCCGGGTGACGTGCTGTCAAGCGCCGCTCCGGGCATCCGGGCGGAGTAGATCGAGGCCGCCCCCAGCCGCCGTGCCACGACCGTCGCGGCCACGACCGCGAGCACCGTCGGGACCATCAGCGGATCCAGCCGCCGGGTTAACTCGAGCACGAGCACGGTGCCGGAGATCGGGCCCTGCATGGCCGCGGCAAGGAACGCGCCACCGCCGATCAGCTCATAGGACACAGGGTCGGCGCCCGGGTATATATGGCCAAACAGCGAGCCACAAACCGCTGCGAACAGGATCCCTAGCGCGAGTGTCGGCGTGAACAAGCCGCCCGGCGCCCCGGAGGCCACGCACGCCGCGGTCACCACCGGCTTTAGCACCAGCAACAGGCACAGCAGGCCCAGCGACAGCTTCAGCCCGAGTGACAGTTGCACGATGCTGCGACCGTTGCCCAGCAGCTCCGGGTACTGCAGTGACAACAGCGCCAGCGCCATGAACGCGCCCAGCGGCGCGATCCAGCGCCCGCGCCCCGCAGGCCGAGCGTGGTTGGCCCAACGGATCAGCCGTGTCCAAGCAACCGCCAGCAACCCGATCAGCGGTCCGGCCACGACGGCGAACACCAGCTGCGAAGGATGAAAGCCGAAGCTGGGGACCGCATACAGCGGGCGATCCCCTAGGAAGATCCAAGCGACCGCGGTGGCGGTCACCGAGCACAGCAGCGCAGGCAGGACCAGTGGCAGCGCCAGCGTGCCGAGCAGTACCTCCAAGGCCATCAGCGCACCCCCCAGGGGCACGTTGTAGACAGACGCGAAGCCAGCACCCGCGCCGCAGGCCACCAGCAGACGCCGCTGCCAGGTGGGAAAGTCGCCCCATTCGGCCACGCGGCTGCCGGAAGCGGCACCGAACAGCTGCGGCGCCGCCTCGCGACCGAGCGAGACGCCCATCCCGACGATCACAATCGACAACACACCGCGCGCCAGGCTGCGGGGCCAGTCCAGCCAGCCCGAGCGCAGCCAGATCCCCTCCGAGACCTCGGTTCCCCCGGTGGTCCGCTTGCCCAGCAGCGCCAACCCGGCCATCACGATCAGCGCGGCGACCACCAGCCCCACGACCCGCCGCCAGCTCGGCGCTCCCAGCGCGGCGGCGTACAGGGTCGGGGCCTTGACGCCGTAAGTCAGATGCTCGACGGCGCGCAACAGCGCCACGAAACCGGCTGAACCAAGCCCGGCCACGGCTCCGAGAAAGCCAACGGTGCCCCAAAACCGCGCCGAATAGGACGCAACGATCCCCAGGCCGGTGACGTTCGGCTGCGGCGATTGGAAGTTGGTCACGCGCGCAATCTATGGCGATTCGGCAACGGGACGCCGTGTGGTTCCCGGATCGACTCAGTAGGGATTGGCCGCCAACCATTGTCGCTTGACGATATACCGCCTGCCGATATACCATTGATCGCCGACATGCCGGACAAGCCACTTGCAGACCTCGGGCGCTACGCGGGCCCTGCCACCCTGATCCTCTCCAGCCTGGCGGATGGCGCCAAGCATGGCTGGGCGCTGACCAAGGACATTGAGGAGTTCTCCGGTACCCGCCTGGCACCGGGCACGCTGTATGAGGCGCTCGCGCGGCTAGAGCGCCGCGGTCTGATCGCGC
>JAFMRN010000093.1 GCA_017354065.1 Solirubrobacterales bacterium | reverse complement strand
CAGGCGCCGTTCGCGCCGCTGGTGCCGGGGTTCGTGGCAGTTGAGCCCGAGGCTTTGGGTTCCGCGGTCACGGACAACACCGCGGCGGTGCTGCTGGAGCCGATCCAGGGGGAGTCCGGAATCCACCCGGTGCCTGATGAGGTTCTGTCAGCCGCACGGGCCGCGTGTGACCGCGTCGGCGCGGCACTGATCTTTGACGAGGTCCAGACCGGCATGGGCCGCACCGGCACCCTGTGGGCGTACCAGGGAACCGGCGTCGTACCCGACGCGATCACGCTCGCCAAGGGCCTCGGCGGCGGTTATCCGATCGGCGCTCTGGTCACGGGCCCGCGGCTGGCCGACGTCTTCCAACCTGGGGATCACGGCTCGACCTTCGCCGGCGGCCCGGTGGTCTGCGCGGCCGCGCTGGCGGCCTTTTCCGTGGTCTCAGACCCGCAGCTCCTGGGTTCCGTCCGGGAGCTGGGCGAACGTTTAGCGGCCGCCCTGGCCGAGCTCGGTTTTGTGGCCTCAGTGCGCGGCCGCGGATTGATGGTTGGCGCCGACCTGGTTGCTAGCGTCGATGCGGTCGAGCTTGCCCGCCGAGCACTACTGGAGGAGCGGCTCGTGATCAACGCCACCGGACCCTCCACACTGCGGTTCGAACCGCCTCTGATCGTGACCGCCGCGCAGATAGATGCCGCCGTGGCGCGATTGTCAAGACTGATCTAGTACATGGAAACCCGCCACTACCTGTTGCCGTCCGTCGAGGCCCTGGAGTCGGCGGAGGGACTGCGCCTGGAACGGGTCATCCAGCACAGCGGCGACGCGGTCCTATACGACACCTTCGACGGGAAGCTCTGGGATGCCGGCGCGCTGTTGATGCACGCGCTCGGCGAGCTGCGCGTCGTCGGCAGTGAGCTGCGCGCTCCGTTCAGCCAGGCGCCGGATGCGATCAGCGCCGCGGACCTCCCGTCCGGCCCGCTGAAGGCGCGGCTGGAACCGCTGCTCGGCGTGCGCTCCGCGCTCGCCCAGGTGCGGATCAGCGGCAACGCCGCCAACTACAAGCTGCTCGACGAGCTCGACAAGACGATCGCGCGGGTCGAGGTCCAGGACGCCGCGGTCGGCTCGGCAGACCTCGGCGTGCGCGCGCACGTCTGGCCGCTGCGCGGTTACGAGGAAGAGACCGACGCACTGTTCGCCGGCCGCTTCCAAGCATGCAGCGAGGGCATCTACGCGGAGGCGATGGCCGCCGTCGGCCGCGACCCGCACGGGATCCGCTCCAAGGTCCGCGTCGGGCTGTCCGGCCATGAGTGGGCGGACGGCGGCGTGGCGCGCGTGCTCCGGGCGCTGTGGGACGTGATCGACGCGAACCGCGAGGGCACCCTCGAGGACACCGATATCGAGTTCCTGCACGACTACCGCGTCTGCGTGCGCAAGAGCCGCGCCGTGCTGAAGGAGCTGCGCGGCGTGTTCACCCCGGCCGCGCGCGCACACTGGCGTGCCGAGTTCCGCTGGCTCCAGCAGGTCACCGGCGCGACCCGCGATCTCGACGTCTACCTGGAGGATTTCGACGAGCTGGCGGGGCTGGTACCGGCCCAGGACCGGGCTGCGCTGGAGCCGCTGCGCACCGTGCTGGCCAACCGGCGGGTCGCGGCCCGTGAGGCGATGGTCACTGAGCTGCGCTCCCGGCGCGCCGTTGCGCTCGGGCACGAGTGGCCGCTGTATCTGGCGCGCCTCACCGAGGAGCCGGTCGCTGAACGGCCGGACGCGTCCGCGAAGATCGACACCGTCGCGTTCACACGGATCCGAAAGCTGTACTCCAAGATGGTGAAGATGGGTCAGGCGATCATGGAGGGGGAACCCCACACCCCCGCGGAGGACTACCACGAGTTGCGCAAGCAGGGCAAGGAGCTGCGCTACCTGGTGGAGCTGTTCGGCGAGCCGCTGGGCGACGCGGAGATCGTCAAGCCGATGGTGCGGACACTGAAGGGCTTGCAGGACGTGCTGGGCCGCCACCAGGACCGTGAGGTCCAGGGGGCGTTTGTGCGGGAGCTGGTAGACGATGTGGCCGCCGTTGAAGGCAGCGCCCCGGCGCTGCTGGCTATGGGGTCGCTGATCGGCGCGTTGGAGAGAGATGAGGTGGCGGCGCGTGCGGAGTTCGGCGCGGCCTTTACCCGGTTTAGTTCCGAGGAGCAGCGCACGCTCGTGAAGGAGGCGTTCGGGAAGTGACCACTGTGCTGGCGACTTACAACATCAAGGGCGGCGTCGGCAAGACGTCGACCGCCGTGAACCTGGCGTACCTGGCCGCCCAGGACGGCCACCGGGTGCTGCTCTGGGACCTCGACCCCCAGGCCGCCGCCACCTACCTGTTCCGTGTCAAGCCGAAGGTCCACGGCGGCGCCGACGGGCTGATGCACCGCCGCTTCGGCGTCACCAACCTGGTGAAGGCGACAGACCACGAGCGACTCGACCTGCTGCCCGCCGACTTCTCCTACCGCCACCTGGACCTGACCCTCGACGGCTTCAAGCGCCCGACCCGCCGCCTGGCGAAGGTGCTGAAACCGCTGCGCGGTGACTATGACTTCATCTTCCTGGACTGCCCGCCGTCAATCTCGCTCGTCTCAGAAAGCGTGTTTGAGGCCGCTGACGCGCTGCTGGTACCGGTGATCCCCGCGACCCTGTCCAGCCGCACCTTCGCGCAACTGGCCGAGCTCGCCGCCGGCGACCAGGACGGCCGGATCGGCACGCGGATCTTCGCGTTCTTCAGCATGGTCCAGGTCTCCAAGGAGCTGCACCGCACGGTCATGGCCCGGCTGCGCTCCATGCACTCCGTGACGATGCTGGGCGCGGCGATCCCTTCCAGCGACGACGTTGAGGCGATGGGCGAGGAGCGCGATCCGGTCAGCATCTTCGCGCCCGACTCAATCGCCGCGATGTCCTACAAGGCGCTGTGGATGGACATCCAGAAACGGCTGTCACGCCCCGGCCTGGAGCGGCCGGGGGCGCCGGCCTGAGGCGGCGACCCTCCCGGGGGCGGCCTCAAAGGCCACCCCCGAGCCAAGTACTCTTGCGCGCATGCCAGCCGAAGAGATCCTGACCGCCACCTACCAGGCCAACCGCGATGAGGTCAACCGTGTCCTGCTGCTCTACAGCGGCGGCCTGGACACCAGCGTGATGCTGAAGTGGATCCAGGACGAGTACGGCGCCGAGGTCGTGGCGCTGACGATCAACCTCGGTCAGCCGGGGGAGGATTACGAGGTGGTCAAGGGCAAGGCGATGCAGCTCGGGGCCGTCGGCGCGCATGTGGTGGACGCGCGCGAGGAGTTCGCGCGCGAGTACATCACGCCCGCGATCAAGGCGAACGCGACCTACGGGCTCGGCTACCCGCTGTTCACGGCGCTCGGCCGGCCGCTGATCGCCAAGCTCGCGGTCGAGTACGCGCGCCAGACAGGCTGTGACACGATCGCCCACGGCTGCACCGGCAAGGGCAACGACCAGGTCCGGATCGAGGCGACGGTCGCGACGCTGGCGCCGGAGCTGAAGGTCATCGCCCCGGTCCGCGGCTGGCAGATGGGCCGTGATGAGGAGATCGCCTATGCCCGCCAGAACGGGATCCCGGTCAAGTCCTCGGCGTCCGAGGGTGAGGCGCCCTACAGCATCGATGACAACCTCTGGGGCCGCTCCTCCGAGGGTCGCTGGATCGAGGACCTGGCGACCGCTCCCCAGGACGACGTGTTTGACCTGGTCACGCGCCCGGAGGATGCGCCCGATCAGCCGGAGGTAATCGAGCTGGATTTCGAGGCGGGGGTGCCGGTTGCGGTGAACGGTGAGCGGCTGGACCTGGTTTCGCTGCTGGAGCGGGTCGCCGAGTACGGAATCCGGCACGGCGTCGGGATCGTCGATCACATCGAGGACCGGATCGTCGGGCTGAAGGTGCGCGACATCTACGAGGTGCCGGCCGCCGCGATCCTGCTGCCCGCCCACGCCGAGCTGGAGAAGCTGGTCGGCACGATCCACCAGAACCAGTTCAAGACCCAGATGGATCAGAAGTGGGGCTACCTCGTTTACGCGGGCCTCTGGTGGGAGCCCCTGCGCGCCGACCTCGACGCCTACATGGACGCGGCCAACGCGCAGGTCAGCGGCCGGATCGGCGTGAAGCTGTACAAGGGCTCGGCGCGCGTGGTCACCCGTGAATCGCCGAACGCGGTCTATGACCCGCAGCTGGCGACCTTCAACTCGGACGGCGGCGGCCTGTTCTCCCAGGCGGCGAGCCCCGGGTTCATCGAGCTGTGGTCGCTGCAGTCGCGCCTGGCCTGGCAGGTGCGCAACCACACCTCCTGAGGGGGGTTCTGTTGAGTTTTGGGCGCTATAGCGCCCATTAGCGTGCGCTCCCTGCCGCCGGGGGGCTGAGTACGGTTTTGGTGTGGCGCTGAAGAACCCGGTCAAATGGCTGCGCGAGCTGACCAAGTGGGGCGACGCCGAGCTGCCGCGTAACAGCGAGCCTCAAGAGCCGGCCGAGCCGACCACTCCGGCTGAGCGGATGGACGCCGCGCTGAAGCGTCTCCAGGCACAGATTCCGCCGATCGAAGACGACGACTGAGCGCCAGGAGGGTGCCGGAGCGGCCATATGGCCGCGAAGGCGGGCCCCTCCACCTTGTTCCACAAATTGCGGCTTTGCCGCGCGGATACATCCGAGGCGAGGCCTATTCTGGACACCCCGAATGAGCCACTCCTGCGCCCACCTGCACGTCCACTCCGAGTACTCGCTGCTGGACGGCGCGAACAAGATCGAACGGCTCGCCGAGCGCGCCGCGGCCTTCGATCAGCCGGCGCTGGCGCTGACCGACCACGGCGTGATGAACGGCGCCGTCGAGCTGTACAAGGCCGCCAAGAAGCACGGGATCAAGCCGATCCAGGGCTGCGAGGTGTACGTCTCCAACGACCATCGTGAGAAGGGCAAGCGCCACCACCTGACGCTGCTGGCGGAGACCAACCAGGGCTACCGCAACCTCGTGAAGCTGTGCTCGGCCGGACACCTCCAGGGTCTCCAGCGCGGCTTCCCGACGGTCGACACCGAGCTGATGGCCAAATACAGCGAGGGGATCATCGCCTTCACCGGCTGCCTCGCCTCGAAGTTCACCAGCTCGCTGGCGGAGGGCAAGACCGACGCCGCCCGCGCCACCGCTGACGAGCTGATCCAGATCTACGGGCCTGAGGACGTCTACTTCGAGCTCCAGCACAACGGCGTGCCCGAACAGGACGTCGCCAATGAGGGGATCATCAAGCTCGCGAAGGAGTTCGGGCGGCCGCTGGTCGGCACCGGTGACGTGCACTACCTCGGCAAGGAGGACTTCGACCACCACGCGGCGCTGCTGTGCGTCCAGACCAAGTCGACGCTCGAGAACCCCAAGTTCGGCTTCTCGACCAACGAGTTCTATCTGCATTCGACGCAGGAGATGGCCGCCAAGTTCGCGGCCACGCCCGAGGCGCTCGCCTCGACGCTGGAGATCGCCGAGCGCTGCGACGTCGAGATCGAGCTCGGCAAGCAGCTGATCCCGACCTTCGAGTGCCCCGACGGGATGGTCGAGCACGAGTACCTGCGCAAGCTCGTCTATGAAGGGCTCGTCGAGCGCTACGGCGACCCGATCCCGGCCGCGGCGCGCGAGCGTGCCGATTATGAGCTCAGCGTGATCGAGTCGATGGGCTACTCGGGTTACTTCCTGATCGTCTGGGACTTCATCAAGTGGGCGCGGGACAACGGCATCTCGGTCGGTCCGGGCCGTGGCTCGGCCGCCGGCTCGCTGGTGTCCTACGCGACCCGGATCACCGACCTCGACCCGCTGCGCTACGACCTGCTGTTCGAGCGTTTCCTCAACCCCGAGCGTGTGTCGATGCCCGATATCGACGTCGACTTCTCCGTGCGCGGCCGTGAGCGCGTGATCCAGTACGTGACCGAGAAGTACGGCTCTGAGTGCGTTGCCCAGATCATCACCTTCGGCAAGATGTTCCCGCGCGCCGCGACCAAGGACGCCGCGCGCGTGCTCGGCTTCCCCTACGCGCTGGGGGACAAGCTCGCGAAGCTGATCCCCGACCCCGAGCAGGGCCGCGCGCCGAAGTTCGCTGACTGCCTGGCAGAGGGCCAGCCGCTGGCCGCGGAGATCGCCCGCGACGCCGAGGCCAACAAGGTCGTGGAGGTCGCCCAGGGCCTTGAGGGGATCGTGCGTAACTCCTCGATCCACGCGGCCGCGGTCGTGATCGCGCCGGAGGACCTGACCAACATCGTGCCCGTACAGCTGGCCGACTCGCGCCAGACGGACGAGAACGGCGAGCGGATCTACCGCACGGTGACCCAGTTCAGCATGAAGCCCGTCGAGGAGATGGGCCTGCTGAAGATGGACTTCCTCGGCCTGCGCAACCTCGATGTGATCGAGGACGCGCTGGACATCATCGAGCGCTCCACCGGCGACCGCCCGAACATGTCAGAGCTGCCCTTAGACGACGCCAAGACCTATGAGATGCTGGCGCGCGGCGAGTCGATCGGCGTGTTCCAGTTCGAGTCCGAGGGCATGCGCGAGGCCCTGAAGAAGGTCAGGCCGACCGAGTTCGACGACCTTGTGGCGCTCGTCGCCCTCTACCGCCCCGGCGCGATGGATCAGATCCCGACCTATGCGCGCGGCAAGCACGACCCGGACACGATCGAGTACTCGGACGACCGTCTCCAGCCGATCCTGGAGTCGACCAAGGGCGTGATCCTGTACCAGGAGCAGGCGATGCTGATCTCCAAGGAGCTGGCAGGCTTCTCCGGTGCGCGCGCAGACGACCTGCGCAAGGCGATCGGCAAGAAGAACCGTGAGGCGATGGCGAAGCTGAAGCCCGAGTTCATCGAGGGCTGTCGCAAGTCCGGCACCGACCAGAGCGTGATCGACCACCTCTGGGCGACGAACGAGAAGTCCGCTGACTACTCCTTCAACAAGTCCCACGCCGCCTGTTATGGCCTGATCTCCTACCGCACCGCGTGGCTGCGCGCCAACTACCCCGCGGAGTACATGGCCGCGCTGATCTCCAGCGTGATGGACACCAAGGACAAGGTTCCGTTCTTCGTCTCCCAGGCCGAGCAGATGGGGATCGAGATCCTGCCGCCCGACGTGAACGAGTCAGACCACGAGTTCGTGGTCGTCAACGGCGACATCCGCTTCGGGCTGGACGCGGTGAAGGGCGTCGGCCATTCGGCGGTTGAGGCGATCAAGGAGGCGCGCGCGGAGCGCCCGTTCCGCGACATCTTCGACTTTTGCGAGCGTGTCGACTCGCGGGCGGTCAACCGCAAGGCGATCGAGTCGCTGATCAACTGCGGTGCCTTCGGGTCCACCGGTCACACGCGCAAGGGCATGCTGGCGGTGCTGGATCAGGCCCAGGCGGCCGGGCAGAAAGCCCAGCAGGATGCCGACCTGGGCCAGGGTTCGTTGTTTGATGGCCTTGGTGCTGCTTCCGGCCTTGAGCACGGAAGCAGCAGTGGAGCGTCGCCGATGCACGCCCCTATCCCGGAGGGCGAGTTCGAACAGGCCGAGCTGCTGGCGCTGGAGAAGGAGTCGGTCGGGCTGTTCATCTCCACGCACCCGCTGAAGGAGGTCGCCGCGGCGATGGAGGCCGAGGTCGACTACAGCCTCTCAGAGCTGGAGGGCGTGCCCGACCAGGAGCGCGTGGTGGTCGGCGGGATCGTCGCCGCGTCCAAGCGGCTGAAGACCAAGAAGGGCGACTGGATGATGTTCGCCACGCTCGAAGACCTCGGCGGCACGGTGGAGATGGTGATCTTCTCCGACACGCTGGAGGAGTGCCAGGAGGCGCTGGAGCGCGACACCGTCGTGACGGTCAAGGGCAAGGTCGACCACAAGGACCCGGGGCGGACCTCTCTGGTCGTGAACAAGGTGGAGAAGTTCGAGCCGACCGCCGAGGAGATCGCCGCTGCCGAGCAGGAAGCCGCCAAGCGGCCGCCCGTGAACACGCCGTTCCGCCTGTGCCTGGACGCGACCGCATTGGCGGCCCCGGTGATCGGCGAGCTGCGGGACCTGCTGAGCAACTACCCCGGCGAGTCCCAGGTCGTGGTCGAGCTGTCGACCAGCGCCGGGCCACGGCGGCTGGCGCTCGGTGATGACTTCAAGGTCACGCGCCAGGACGCCAGCCTGCACGCCGAGCTGGACCGGCTGCTGGGCTCGGCGATCATCACCGCCGCCAAGGGTGAGGTCGCCTCCGCGGCCTGAGCGCCTCTGCCGACCCGCGGGGGTCATGGGAGTTTTGCCCCCTATGGGGCGTATTAGCGCCGTGCCCCTCCTAAGGCACCGCGTTGCGCGGGATGCTGATCGTGTTGATCCCGGTCTGAATCGAGTGGATGTCGTGCACGACGGTCTTGCCGACGCTGATCGCCAAGATGACCAGGACTACGGTGGCGGCCAGGCCGAGGATGCCGATTACGACCCCGGCGATCGCCATCCCGGATCCCGTCTCCCAGCCCTGTGAGTCGC
>JAFMRN010000092.1 GCA_017354065.1 Solirubrobacterales bacterium | reverse complement strand
GCCACCCGCAGCGCGTTGTCAACCAGGATCCGCAGGATCTGCGCCGCCTTGCCCGGGTCGGCGCGGACCCACACCGGCTTGCCCTCCCCCGTCAGCTGGGCGTGGACCTGGCGCTCGCGCTGGCCCAGCTCGAACTCGGCCAGGACCGCCCGGCCCAGCTCGCCGAGCTCGACCGGCTCTGAGCGCAGCGACACCTCGGCGTCGATCCGGCTCAGGTCCAGCAGGTCCCCGGCCAGGCGGCTGAGGCGCCGCGACTGTACGCGCGCGCGCTCAAGCAGCGTGGCCGCGTCCTCCAGGTCGGGCTCCGAGCCGTGCAGGTCGTCGGCCACCAGCTCCAGCATCCCCTCGAGTGAGGCCAGCGGCGTCCGCAGCTCGTGGCTGGCGGTGGCCACAAACGCGCGCCGCGCCTCCTCCTGGTGGGACAGCCGGCGCTGCATGATCGCGAAGCTGCGGGCCAGGTCGCCGACCTCGTCCCGGGCGCGGTCGGTCGGCATCTCCGCGCCGATGCCCTTCTGCGCGACCGTCTGGGCGGCGTGGCGCAAACGCTGGAGCCGGCGCACCAGCGTTGCCGCCAGCGGGATCGCCAGCAGCGCGGTCAGCACCAGTCCGGCCATGGCCGCGACCTCAAACGAGCGCCCGACGGCCCGCACGGCAGCCGGGATCTCGTCGATTGACTTGCGCACCGCCAGGACCCCGTCGTGGCCGACCGGGATCGCGGCGCGGACCACCTGGGCGCCGCTGGCGGTCCCGAAGCTCAGATACGGCGTGCGCCGCTTGTGGGTGAACAGCGAGGTGACATCGGCGTAATCGTCGCCGGGCCTGATCGTGTTCTGGCTGTAAGGGCCAAAGCCGCTGACCGGCTGGCCGTGACCGCTGACATCCAAGTACCCGATCAAGGACAGCGTCGGCGTGCCGAGCCGCTCGCGCAGTGTCTGCTCGATGCTGTTGAGCTGCTGGCTGATCCGCAGCGCGCGCTCATACTGGGGCGTCCCCCGGAACGCGGGCACGTTCAGCAGCGCGATCTGCTGGTAGTCGAGCTGGTCGAGCTGTTTCAGCGGCCCGCTGACCGTCCCGATGTCCTGGGACAGCGCCGTCTCCGATGCATTGCGCAGGGAGCGCTCCAGCTGGGGCAGGAGCACCAGCGCGGCGACGCCGAGCGTCACGACGGTCGTGATCAGCACCGCGCCGACGATCCGGCCGCGGAGCCCGAACCCGCCCAGGGCGTACAGACCCGGCCTGCGCGCGCGTCCCAGCACGAGCCTGGGGATGCTCGGCTTGCGCTCCCCGTCCGCCGGGGTGCCCATTACGTGCTCCGGAGTCGGTAACCGGCGCCGCGCACGGTCAGGATGTACTGCGGCTGGTCCGGCTCCGGTTCAAGCTTCTCCCGCAGGTGACGGATGTGCACGTCAATCGCGCGTGGGTCGCGGTAGGCGCTGTCACCCCAGATCGCGCGCAGCAGCTCCTGGCGGTTCAACAGGCGCCCGGGTTCGGCCATCAGCGCGTCCAGCAGCTCGAACTCGCTGAAGGTCAGGCGCACGGGCTCACCCGCGACGCTGACCTCGCGTTGTGAGCGGTCGAGGGAGATCGGGCCGACGTTGATCAGCTCGGCGCCCAGCGCCCGCGTGCCCGCACGTCGCAGCACGGCCCGGATCCGGCTGCGCAGCTCTGCCAGACCGAAGGGCTTGGTCACATAGTCGTCGCCGCCGGCCTCGAGCCCGAGTACCGCATCGGCCTCGGAGTCGAGCGCGGTCAGCATGATGATCGGCGTCACGTTGCGGCGCGCGCGCAGCGTCCGGCAGACCTCATAACCGTCGGGCCCGCCGCCCAGCGCCACGTCGAGCAGGATGATGTCGTAATGCTCGGTGCCGGCACGATCGATCGCGGTGCGCCCGTCAGGCACCGCGGTCACGCTGTGGCCCTCACGTGAGAAGGAGCGGTTCAGCATCTCCCGCAGATCGGACTCATCGTCCACGACCAGGATGCTGAGCGAGGCATCCAGCCCGGCGACCGGCGAATCTGGGATTTCAATGCGATCTTCGTCCATCCAGTTGCCGATGCTATCGGCCGGGCTGGCGGTTGAGACCCAGATCGATGACTAACGCATTCTGGGGCAGTTGAGCGACCGGGTCTAACCGTGCAAGCCTGACCGCACAGGACGCAACTTCGGCTCCCGTTATACGTTTTTGTGGTATTCCGGTTGGGCTTCGGCCCGGCGCAGCTACCAACGTTGGACGAGATAACGGAGGAACCACCCAATGCCTGCCCACGACGGTCTGGGGATGTCTGTTGGCCGGAAGCTGCTGCTGGTCCTCGTGTCCGCGTGCATCACGATCGGCCTTAGCGCCGGCTCAGCCCTAGCTGGAACCAGCAACGGTCAGCTCAGCTCGTTTTCCTTCCAGCCTTCCTCCACGGAAGCCGGCGGGAGCGCCAACCTCACCCTCGATGCAACGTTCAGTTCACCGCTCACGAGCTTGCAGCTCAACCTCCCGCCCGGCCTGTGGGCATCGCTGGCCACCGCCCCGTCCGGTACCCAGATCGGGAGCGGAACAGTCACAGCCGCCGGCGCTTCGTCCACGGTGACGCTTGCCACGAGCTCAATCCCCTGGCGGACTTCGGACACCTGTGGCGCCGCAGGTAATGCGCGCAACCCCTTGGGCACCTGCACGCTGACCGCCGTGACGATAAGTGCCCTTGGGGTCACCAACTACGGATACATAACGCTGGACCCCTCCACGGCAACCCTGCAGGTTGTGTTACCGAGCTTCGAGAGTAACGCTGGCATCTCCCAGCTCCACCTGACGATCGACGCGAGCACCCCCAACGGCCAGTTCATCCGCCTGCCATCTTCCAATAACCCAGCCACATCCACCATCAGCATCAACAACGGCGCGGGCACCGGCAGCGACAGCTTTACCCCGACCAACACCGGCTACTACTACGCGCATCTCGCTTCGGCAACGGCGAACGTCAACTCCAAACGCCAGGCGCAGGTCATCCTTGACATCCCACAGCCGGCCGGCGGAATCGGCACTCAAAGTGTGAGCTTGAACTTCCCCAGCTCCGTCTTGACGCTCGGTAGCGGCGTGACTCAAGATCTATGCGGACCGCCAAACCCGCCAGGCAGCTGTTCTGGGAACACTGCTATCAGCGCGCCGGTCCAAGTCGGCACCGCATCCCTCACAACGCCACTGCTGACGAACCCCGTTTCCGGCACGGTTTTGCTATCGGGCTCGCGCAATGCGCCGGTGGCGACAATCGTGTTCCCAAGCCTCGGTGGCTTGTCGTTTAGCGGCAAACTCGCGACGTCCAGCGTCGGGTCAGACAGCTTCACGAACCTGGACTTCACAGGCGTTCCGGATCTGCCGTTCTCAGACTTGAAGGTCACCCTGGACGGCAACGACACCGGCCTGTTCAACGCGACTTGTAGCGACCCCCGCTACCACAACGACGGGTCCCCCTACTACAGCACTCAGCTGCTCTTCGCTGGTTTCACGGGCTGGTGGAACTCGGAGAGTGCTATGCCCACTCCCTTCTCCCCGGACATCCGCGTGAATGGATGCCCTGCAGCAGTATCCACGCTGCCGAGCACCACTTCGACGTCATCCAAGACGATTGGGAAACCGACGCTGACAAAGCTAACGCTAACCGGTCTAGCCAAGGGAAAGCCGCGGCTGGCATTCAGGCTGACCCAGGGCAAGAACGCGGACGAGCTGAGCGCCTTCAGCGTGAACGTTCCCGGAGCGCTGTCCTACGTCACGAAGAACTTCAAGCATGACTTGGCGTTCCACGGAGCCAAGGTCAAATCCGCGAAGGTGATCCACGGCAAACTCGTGGTCGAGCTGAAGCAGCGCACCCACAGCGCCGGTGTGGTGCTGGGCATCGGATCCCTCAAGGAAACCAAGCAGCTTCAGACCAGCGTGAAGCGGCACAAAGCCAGGTCCTTGAACTTCCGCACGGCCGTTAGGGCAGCCAAGACGTTGACCAACCTGGCGGCACAGGTCAACAGGTTCTCATAGCGAACGCGCAGCGCCCATGCGAGGGCTAGCTAGAGCTTGAATCCCGCCGACGTCGCGTCGTTGTGGAACATCTTGACCGTGTCCAGTGAGAACTGGTCCAGGTCCTTGCCGATCGACTTCAGCTTCGCCAGCAGATCGTGGGTCACGGTGATGATGTGCGTGCCGGTCTGATCGGCTTGGACGATGTTCAGGATCTCGCGCGGGGAGGCCCAGATCAGCTCCGACTTCGGCGCGGCCGACATGATCTTCAGAGATTCGGTCATGATCGGGAGCGGGTCAACGCCGGCGTCGGCGATACGCCCGGCGAACACGGAGATGTTGGAGGCGGCGCCATCCTTGACCGCATCGGTGATCTCCTCCACCTGGCGGGGCGTGAACAGCGCGGTAACGTTGACCTTGACCCCGGCGGTTGACAGGTCTTTGACCAGCGACGCCATCGACTCGCCCTTGGTGTTGGTGACCGGGATCTTGACGTAGACGTTCTCGCCCCAGCCGGCGATCTTCAGCGCCTGGCGGCGCATCTCCGGAGCGTCGTCAGAGAACACCTCGAAAGAGATCGGGCGGTCGGGAACGTGTTGCAGCAACTCCTTGGCAAAGGACTCATAGTCAGAGATGCCGGCCTTGCGCATCAACGTCGGATTGGTCGTGAACCCGGCTATCTGCGGGTCCGCGTACAGCCGGCGGATCCCCTCCAGATCCGCGCCATCGGCAAAGATCTTGACGTGTAGGTCCGCCGCGCTGCGGGGAGCGGTACTCAGCCCAGCCTGTGGATGATCCATTCGGTCGCCTCCTCCAGCTCTTTGACGATCAGGTCGGGCCTTTCCGGCTGGCGCTCCTGATAGCCCCGGTCTATGAAGACGGTACCTGTCCCGGCCGCCTGACCCGCCGCTATATCGCGCCAGCGGTCCCCGACCATCACGCTTCTGCTCAGATCCAGGTCGTGCCGCGCGGCCGCGTCGGTCAGCATGCCCGGCTTGGGCTTACGACACCGACAGTTCTCGGCGTCGTCATGAGGGCAGATCACCACCTCCGTGAGACCGAGCAGTTCTTGGAGAAGGCCGTTGATCTGCGCCACCGCTTGCGGGTCGGCGGTGCCGCGATCAATGTCCGGCTGGTTGGTCGCGCAGATCAGTGGGTATCCAGCGTCGCGCAGCACAGCGCAGGCCCTGGGTACCCCGGGCAAGACTTGCACGTCCGCGAGTGTCGCGGGCGCCCTGGGCTTACCGTCGAGGATCGGGGCGAAGTTGAGCACGCCGTCACGGTCGAGAAACACGGCCGGCCGGCTCATTTGCCCAGCGACTCCCATTTGGTGGCGGTCTTCTGCAGCGCCGGGTGGCTGACCAGCAGGTGCCAGATGACCGCGCACAAGCCCTCCGTGTGCGGTGTGATGCGCTCGACATACAGCGGCGGCACGATCACAGCGGCATCCGCCACCGCGCCGGTGTGCCCGCCGTCGCGCCCGACGATGCCGTACACCGAGGCGCCCGTCTGCTTCGCCAGATCGATCGCGGCGACGATGTTCTGTGAGACCGCCTTGGCGGCGTCGCCGCCACCGACCGAGAAGATCAACAGCCCGTCCTTTGCGTTGATGCGCGACCCCTGCAGCCAGGCGGCGAAGGTCGTGTCCCAGCCCTCGTCGTTGGTGCGGGCGGTCAACTCCGAGACGTTGTCGGTCGGGGCGTAGGCCTCAAACCCGCAGAGCTTGCGGAAGTCGTTGACGGCGTGGCCCGCGTGCCCGGCGGAGCCGCCGACCCCGAGGATGAACAGCCGGCCGCCACGTTCACGTACCTCCGCCAGGCCGGTCGCTAGCGCCTCGACGCGCTCCGCGTCGAGCGCGCGGATCAGCTCCGTCGTTTCAGCCAGATAGTCACTCGCGAAACTCATCCGTTTCCTTCCTTCTCGTTGAGCAGTTGGTCCAGCTCGGCCAACCCGCTGTGGGATCCGATCTCGTAGAAGCGCTCGGAGACCTCGAAGGCACCGAGACGCCCCGCCCGGCTGAGCTGGTGATAGACGTCGGCGAGGTCAGCTGCGCCGCGGCGCGGGATCAGTGCCAGCACCGCATCACGATCGAGCACCGAGAAGCCGTAGTCGATGTACTGCATACCGGCCGCGAGCGGATCTGCGTGGCCCTTCTCGTACAGCTCCACCCGGTTCCCGGCGACGCGGGTGTTCGACGTGTCCCAGCGGCCGTCGTTGCGATACACGGTCATCGTCGCGTCGAAGTCCGAGCGGCGCTGGGAGTCGAACACGGCAGCAGCATCCAGCTGTAGATACGAGTCCCCGTAGATCAGCGCGAACGTGTCCGCCAGCAGTCCGTTCTGCTGGGCGTGGACCAGGGCGCCGGCGGTGCCACGGAGCTGGTCACCCTCGTCGGCGTAGCGGACGCTGAGGCCCCAGCGGCTGCCGTCACCGACGAACTCGCGGATCTGGTCACCCCCGAACCCGATCGAGTAGATGACGTCGTCGACACCCCAGCCGTGCAACTGCTGAAGCTGATGGTCGGCGAATGGGCGCCCTGCCACCGGGATCAGCGCCTTGGGTGTGTCCTTGGTCAGCTGACCGAGGCGCGTGCCAAGCCCGCCCGCGAGCACGACGCATTGCATTAGTCGCGGAACAGGACGATCGAGCCGTCGAGATCAAAGGAGAAGCGCGTCTCCTGCAGCCCGTCCGCGGTCAGGGCGGCGCGCAACCGCGGCGCGTCCGTGGCGTAGAACATCAGGAAGCCGCCCGTGCCGGCGCCGACCAACTTCCCGCCGACGGCACCGTTGGCGATCGCCTTGTCGTACCAGCGGTCGATGTCCGGGTTGGACATGCCGCTGGAGCGGGCTCGCTTGCGCTGCCAGTGCTCGTTCATCAGCTCGCCGAACTCCTCGGTCTTGCCGGCCTCCAGCACGTCGCGGATGCGGAGGCCAAGGTCCTTGGTCCGCTCGAGGTTGTCGAGCATCGCCTGGTCTCCGTCGTTAGTGCGCGTGTGCTGGTCCCCGAGGATCGCTGAGGCCGGCCGGGCGAAGCCGGTGAAGAACAGCAGCAGGTGCTCTTCCAGGTCATGCAGCGTGTCCTCTGAGATCGCCAGCGGGGTGGCGGTGACGCGGTCATCGGGATGGAACTCGAAGCAGGTCAGCCCGCCGTAGGCGGCTATGTACTGATCCTGCTTGCCGACGGGTTCACCAAGGACGTCGATCTCGACGTGGGCGGCATCCTCGGCCAGCTGCCCGGCGGTGACGTGGCGGCGGTCGATCGCGTTCAGCGCGCGCAGCAGTCCGACCGTGAAGGTGCCGGACGAACCGAGCCCGGTTCCGGCCGGGATGTCGGCCATTGACATCACCTCGATCCCGGGCGGCGTGTTGCGCTCACGGAATACCTCGCGGAACAGGGCGTGCTTAATTTCGGGAATCGTCGCCACCCGCTCCTGCTGGGAGTACTTGAGCATGTACTCCTGCGTGAAGGTGCGGTTCACGCCGAGGAACACGTACTTGTTGATCGCCGCCGAAATCACGAAGCCGGAACGGCGGCGATAGAACGACGGCAGGTCGGTGCCGCCTCCACCGATAGAGATGCGCAGCGGCGTTCTGGTGATCAGCAACCGGGTCTCCTCCTCGCTTTGGGCGCAGACGGGAACCCTCGGCCCCGGCTAGCCCGACAGGCGCCGATGATGCCAGCTACGCCCCGGCTTGGAGCCGGTGCTCGCGCTTGGCGGACGGCCCCTCAACCGCGACCGCCCACAGCATCACCAGCCATGTGATCGTTGCCAGGCCAACGTGTACCCAAACCATCTCTCCGGGCAGCTTCAGCTCGTACTGCACCGCCCCGACGAGCCCCTGGGCCGCGAGCAGCACGCCCAGCAGCGTCAGAGGCTCGGCCGGTTCGAACTGATGGCCGCGGCTGCGCTTGAGAAACCAGACCGCGACCACCAGCACGCCGAACAACGCTGCGATGGTGGCGTGCTGGTTGACGACCCACTCAAGCGTTCCGGCCCCCTTGAAGTTCAGACGGTGGATCGTCTGATCCTGATTACCGGTGCCGCCGGCGTGCGGCCCTGCGGCCGTGGCGGCGGTGCCCGCGACTAGCGTGATCGCCGCAAGCACCGCGAGCACCCTGACACTCCAGATGACAAGCCGGTCCGGTGCCCGTGGCCGCTCCCAACCGGGCTCGTGGGTGGCCTGCCAGACGAGCGCCACGGCGAAGATCAGGATCACCATCGACAACAGGAAGTGCGACATCACAAACCCGGGCGCGAGGTCCTCACGCACCGTGAACCCGCCGAGCACGGCCTGGGCGACGATCCCCAGCGGAAGCGACCAGGCCAGCAGCGCGAGATCACGACGGAATGGTTTGCGCAGCAGCGAGGCGACCGCCACCAGCGCGCAGACGACGCCGACCAGTCCGGACAGGGCGCGGTTGCCGAACTCGATCAGCGCGTGGGTGGAAACGGGCGGGTATGCATGTCCGTAACAGCGCGGCCAGTCCGGGCATCCGAGCCCGGAGT
>JAFMRN010000287.1 GCA_017354065.1 Solirubrobacterales bacterium | reverse complement strand
CGGCCTGGGCGCGCGGATCACCACCGCGCAGCTGGCGCCGTTCCTCAACAACATGCACTTCGCGCTGTGGTGCCTGTGCGGTGTGTCGGTGCTCGGCGCGATCGTCTCACTCGCACGGCCCAAGCACCAGTCCGAGCAGGTGGTCGGGACCGCGCATGAGCCGGTTGCTGAAGAGGCGGTCGCTTCCTGATGGCCACAACGGACGAAAACTCGAAGATGCGGATCGGTGAGGTCGCCGAGCAGGCCGGGACGACTCCCCGCACGATCCGCTACTACGAGGAGCTCGGGCTGCTGGGCGACGGTGAGGAGCGCGAGCACGGAAAACACCGCTGCTATACCGAATCCGACGTCGAGCGGGTCCGCGAGCTGGTGATGCTCAAGGACCTGCTCGGCCTGTCCCTGGAGCAGCTGGCCGAGGTCGTGGAGAACGTCTCAGCGCGCGCGCTTATCCGCACCGAGTACCACAAGACGGAGGACCCCGGACGGCGCCGTGACCTGCTGGAGGCCGCGGTGCCGCACCTGCGCCGTCAGCTGGAACTGGTCCAGGAGCGCCGCGACGCGCTGACCAACCTGGAGCAGGAGATCACCGAGCGCCTGAACAAGATTCTGGGGCGCCTGGCGGACCTCAGCTGAACCGCAGCGAGGCCATGCTGTGCCGGACGTCACACGACCCCCAGGGCTAAATGTGCGGTAATGCCCGCGCCAGGCCAAGGCGCGGGCGATCTATTACCGGCTTGTCATAACGAGCCGCTAATACGTCCGAAAAACCGCTAGCATGCGCCGCCTCGGGACGGGTCCCTAGCCCGTCCCCTTTGCCCTTCCCAGGTGACAGAGTCTTGATTTATCACGCCCACGAGCACGCGCGGTTCGGCCGCCGCCTTCACCGGAGCCTCCCTTGCCGTTGATCACGGCCGAGGCTCCCGTCAACAGATCGATCTCGCCGCTCCGTTACCTCGACGTCGCGGTGGTATTGGTCGCCGCCGCACCCGCGCTGCTGCTCGGCGTGCCGGCACTCGGTTATGTGATCGGCGCCGCCGGCTGGATCGTCCAGCGCATTGCCCAAGCTGCTGACCGGAACCTGATCACCGGCCGCGTGCACGACCCCGTCAGGCGCGCGCTGACGATCCTCGGCGAGTCCTTCGGGCGGATCTGGCTGCTGGCCGGCGCGATCGTGATCGCCGCCGTGGCCGGTTCCAAACAGGACGGCCTCACCGCCGCGGTCGTGATCCTCGTTGCCTACAGCGTGGCCTTCGCGATCCGGCTGATCACCGGCGCCGCGCAAGCGGCCGCTGCCCAGGAGACCCACTCATGAGCACCATCACCGCACCGGCACCCTCCGGCACTCCGAACCAGACGCCCGAGGACGCACAGCCGAAATCCAACGCCAAGAAGCTGCTGCTCGGGATCGGCGGGTTCTGGCTCGTGGGGCTGATCTTCTTCATCGCCGTGCTCGGCTTCAAGGGCCACAAGAACGCGGCGGTCGCCTCCGGCGCCTTCAGCCCGACCAATGAGTTCAAGCTCGACACGTGGTTCGCGCTCGGGCCGGTCGACTTCAACAAGGGCGTGCTCTACGTCTTGTTGGCCGCGGCCATCACGCTGGGCCTGCTGCTGTACATGGCCCGCCGCCTGAAGCAGCGCCCCACCGGGCGCCTGCAGGTCGCGATCGAGCTGTTCTACAACCTGACCAGCTCAATGACGGGGGAGAACCTCCCGAGCCGGCAGATGCAGCGCAAGTACTTCCCGCTGATCGCGACGCTGTTCATCTTCATCCTCGTCACGAACCTGATCGGCTACATCCCGCTACCGGTCAACAGCGTCGACAAGTTCACGATCTTCGGCGCGCACATCCCGAGCTTCCAGATCTTCGCGGCCGACACGAACGTCGCGTTCCCGCTGATGCTGGCGCTGGTGATGTTCCTGCTGTTCAGCTATGAGCGGCTCAAGCACAACCACTGGAACCCGATCGCGTTCCTCAGGAGCCTGATGCCTTCCGGCGCGCCCGGCGGGCTGATGCCGCTGATCTTCGTGATCGAGATCCTGTCCTACTTCCTGCGCCTGATCTCATTGACGGTCCGGCTCTGGGCGAACCTGCTGGCCGGACACATGCTGATCGCCTTCATGGGCGGCGAGCTGGGCGTCCTGGTCGGGAGCCCCTGGGTGCAGTGGCTGCTGTTGCCGCTGGGCATCGTGATGTTCGTGTTTGAGGCCGTGCTGATCGCCGGCCTGCAGGCGTTCATCTTTTCCATCTTGAGTGCGATCTACCTCGGCGACGCGGTCTCCGAGCACTAACCAACCAAGGAGCAAACGAACTAATGCTGTTGCACTTTCTGTCGATCTTTCACCCGCTCCTGGCGGCCGCGGCTGACATCAAGTCCTATGGCGACAAGGCCGGTGAGGCGATCGCTCTCGGCGCCGGCGCCGGCGGCGGCGCAGCGGGCGCGGGTGCCGGCATCGGGGCTGTGTTCAACGCCTCGATCCAGGCCAAGACCCGGCAGCCGGAGCTGCGTGGTGACATCGACCGCGACCAGTGGCTGGGCTTCGCGTTGACGGAGGCCTGCTTCTTCTACGGCCTCGTCGGCGGGTTCATTGCCGCGTTCGTGTTCTAGTCACTGATGTCTGTCGCCGCACATACCCCGATCGCCGCGAGCGGCTCGTTCCTGATCTCCCCCAACGTGGGGTTGATGATCTGGGTCCTGGTCGTCTTCCTGGTCGCCGCATTCATCCTGTGGAAGTACGTCTTCCCGGTGATCGGCAAGGTTCTGGATGACCGCGCGGCGAGCATCAACTCGGACATCGATTCCGCCGGCAAGCTCCGCGAGGAGGCCAACCAGGTGCTCGCCGAGTACCAGCAGCGCCTGGCCGAAGCGCGCCAGCAGGCCGAGGAGATCGTCGACCGCGCGCACAAGGCCGGCGACGCTCACCACAAGCAGGTCGTCGAGGAGACCAACGCCGAGCGCGACCGCAAGCTCGAGCAGATCCGCTCGGACATCGACGCGGAGACTCAGCGGGCCCTGGACCAGATCCGGTCCGAGGTGGCCAAGCTGACCGTGCAGGCGACCGAGAAGGTCACCCGCAAGTCCCTGAACGACGATGACCACCGCCGGCTGATCGACGACGCGCTGAACGATCTGGACTTCAGCTCGCTGTCCGGAGGTAAGCGGTAGGCAACTGGTCTTTGAGACCAGTTGCCATCAGCCAACGCAGCCATGGAAGAAATCGCCGAGGTATACGCCCGCTCGCTGTTTGAGATCGCCTCCGAGCAGAACAAGCTCGAGCCGATCCACGATGAGCTGGCGCAGTTCACGGACGCGCTGT
>JAFMRN010000286.1 GCA_017354065.1 Solirubrobacterales bacterium | reverse complement strand
ACAGCGCCATGGGCGTGCTGCCGGGCGGGCGCGGCAACGACCTCGCGCGCGTTCTCGGCCTGCCGCGCGACCCGGTGCGCGCCTGCGCGGTGCTGAGCGCCGACCACGAGCGGACAATCGACATCGGCCTGGCCGGTAAGCGCCCGTTCGTCGGGATCGCCAGCTGTGGCTATGACTCCCACGCCAACCGCATCGCCAACGGGGCGACCAGGCTGCCGGCCCAGCTCGTCTACCTGTACGGCGGCCTGGGTGCCCTGGCGCGTTGGCGTCCGGCTGACTTCCAGGTCACCGCGGACGGGCAAACGCGCGAGCTGCGCGGCTACACGGTCGCGGTGGCCAACTCCTCCACGTATGGCAACGGGATGCGGATCGCCCCGGACGCCAGCATGGAAGACGGGCACTTCGATGTCATTCTGATCTCCGATATGGCGCGCGCACGGTTTCTGCTCCACCTCGGCGAGGTCTTCGCCGGTACCCACACGCGCCTGCGCGAGGTCGAGGTGCTGCGCGCGCAAAGCGTCAGCATCACCGCGTCGGAGCCCTTCGCGCTGTACGCCGACGGTGACGTGCTGGCCGAGCTTCCCGCCACCCTCGAGATCGACCCCGCCGCCGTGCGGGTCCGGGTTCCGGCCTGAGATGGCGGGCCTGAGAGCAAAGCTCGCGGCCACGCGGCTGCTTGCGGCCGCGGTGCGTCGCTCCGGTCGCGGTGGGGGCACGAGCCTGCCCGGAATGGTGATCCTCAGGCTGGAGCCCCACGCGATCAGGGATCTCGCCAAGCGCCTGCCACGCGGCAGCGCCGTGATCTCGGCCACCAACGGCAAGACCACCACAGCCGCGATGGTCGCCCAGATCCTCGATCAGGCGGGCGTCTCCCTGGTCCACAACACCAGCGGCGCGAACATGGCCGGCGGCATTGCCGCGACGCTGGTCAACGCCGCCACCGCCAACGGCATCAACGGCGCACAGGGTCTGTTTGAGGTCGACGAGTTCTGGCTCGGACAGCTCGTGGCGGAGCTGGAGCCTCGGGTGCTGTTGCTCGCCAACCTGTTCCGGGATCAGCTCGACCGCTACGGCGAGCTCGACACGATCGCCGAGCGCTGGGCTGAGGTCATCGCCGCCAACCCCGACACGCAGCTCGTGCTGAACGCCGACGACCCCCTGATCGCGGACCTTGCCGACGACACCAAACAACCGCTGTATTTTGGGTTCGAGGACCGCTCGGTCGCGCTCGCGGAGATGCAGCACGCCTCGGACTCCAAGCACTGCCGGCGCTGTGGTGGCCTGTATGAGTACGAGACGATCTACCTCGGCCATCTGGGCCTGTACCGCTGTCCGGGCTGTGGCTTCCAGCGCCCGGCGCCTCAAATCACCGCCACCGAGGTCAGCCTCGATGGGACCAGCGGCTCCAGCTTCACGCTGACCACGCCCGCCGGCAGCGACCGCATCAGTCTTCCCCTCCCCGGCCTCTACAACGTCTACAACGCACTGGCCGCCGCCGCGCTCGCACACGCCCTGAACGTCCCCACGGAGCAGATCAGCGCCGGGCTGCAGGCCTCGAGCGCCGCGTTCGGCAGGGCGGAGACCGTCAGCATCGGCGACGCCGACCTGCAGCTGTTGTTGATCAAGAACCCGGCCGGCGCCAATGAGGTGCTGCGGACCCTCGCCCTTGAACAGCAAGAGCTGGACGTGCTCGGGGTCCTGAACGACCGGATAGCCGACGGTCGCGACGTGTCCTGGATCTGGGACGCCGACTGGGAGCTGCTGGCCGGCCGCATCCGCCGGATCACCTGCGCCGGGACCCGGGCGGCCGAGCTCGGCCTGCGCCTGAAGTACGCCGGCGTTCCGGCTGAGCGGATCCGCGTGGTCCCGGAGCTCGGCGCTGCGCTCGACGCAGCGCTGTCAGAGGCGCCGGCGAGCCCCACAGGCCGCCGGCGCCTGTACGCGGTCCCGACCTATACCGCGATGCTCGCGCTGCGTGACGAGCTGACCCGGCGGGGGCATGTCAGCGCCTACTGGGAGAAAACCGCGTGATCCCGTCGGACACGGTGGTCTGGCACGACCTGGAGTGCGGCGGCTATCGCAGCGACATGAAGTTGTGGCTGGACCTGGCCCGGGACGCCGGCGACCCGATCCTCGACATCGGCGCGGGTACCGGGCGCGTGACCCTGGAGCTCGCAAAGGCCGGACATCAGGTCACCGCCATGGACCTCGACAGCGAGCTGCTGGCTGTGCTCAGACAACGTGCTGAAGGCCTGCCGGTCAGCGTGCTCGAAGCCGACGCCCGCGAGTTTCAGCTGGCTGAGCGCTTCCCCCTGGTGATCGTGCCGATGCAGACCGTGCAGCTGCTCGGCGGGCCCCAAGCGCGCGCGGGCTTCCTGGCGGCGGCCAAGCGCCAGCTGCTGGCAGGCGGCGTGTTGGCGATCGCGCTCGCGCCGGAGTTCCAGGAGTTCACCGTGTCTCCGGGGGACCCCCTACCGTTGCCGGATATGGTCGAGCTGGAAGGCACAGTGTTCGCGAGCCATCCGACCGCCGTGCGCGGTGACGGGCCGCGGGTCTGGCTGGAGCGCCTGCGTGAGCGCGTCAGCCCTGAGGGCGAGCGCGAGCTCTCAGAGAACCACATCGCCCTGGACCGCCTGAGCCCGCGCGAGCTGACCGCGGAGGCCCAGCGCGCCGGCCTGCGCGCGGTCGGCACCCACACCGTGCCCGAGACCGCCGAGCACATCGGCAGCCTGGTGGTGGTCTTCCGTGGCTGAGCGGACGCTGCGCGTGTGCGCGCTGTACCCGGATGTGATGAACATCTACGCGGATCGCGGCAACCTGTTGATGCTGCGCCGCCGCTGTGAGTGGCGCGGGATCGGCTTCGCGCTGAGCGGCAGCGGCCTGGAGGCGCCGCTGAGTGGTGATGAGGCCGACCTGTACTACATCGGCGGCGGCCAGGACCGTGATCAGGTGCTGTGTGCCGCGGACATGCTCGAGCACAAGGCGGGCGGGCTGCGGCGCGCGGCCGAGCGCGGCGCGGTAGTGCTGGCGGTCTGCGGTGGCTATCAGCTGCTCGGACACAGCTACCAGCTCGGGGACGAGACGCTCCCCGGGATCGGGCTGCTGGACATTGAGACCGTGCGCGCTGACGGGCCGCGGCTGATCGGCAACGTCGCGATCAGCGTGGAGCTGCCGGACGCCGGAACCCGGACCCTGGCGGGATTTGAGAACCACGGCGGGAGGACGGAGCTGGTGGCGGGCACACAACCGTTCGGGACCGTGCTGAAGGGCCATGGCAACAACGGCAGCTCCGGGGCTGAGGGCGCGCGCGCCGGCAACG
>JAFMRN010000091.1 GCA_017354065.1 Solirubrobacterales bacterium | reverse complement strand
CTCGTGCTGGCCGCCGACCACGGCGTCGCCGCCCAGCGGGTGAGCCTGTACCCCGCGCGGGTCGGCGCCCAGGTCGCAGCGGCCGCGGCGCGCGGGGAGACCGCGATCGGTGTGCTCGCGCGTTCGCTCGGCGCCGAGCTTGTGGTGAGCGATATCGGGCTGGCTGATGCCGGCAGCGCCGACATCAGCCAGGGTCCCGCCATGTCAGCGGAACGGTTCCAGCAGGCGGTGGAGACCGGACACGCGCTGGGCGCCGAGCTCGCAGCCCGGCACGAGCTGCTGATCCTCGGAGAGATCGGCATTGGAAACACCACCGTGGCGGCGGCGCTCTTGGCCGGGATCACCGGCGTATCACCCGAGCAGGCCTGCGGCCGCGGCACCGGCCTTGACGCCCAGGGCCTGGAGCACAAGCGCGCAGTGGTGGCCCAGGCACTGGCGGCGAACCGGGCGCGTGACCCGCTCGAGTGCCTGCGCACACTGGGCGGACTCGAACTAGCGGGACTCGCCGGCGCCATGCTCGCCGCCGCGCAGCAGCGCGTCCCGATCCTGCTGGACGGCTTCGCGGTCGGCGTGACGGCGCTGGGGGTCTGCCGCGTGGTTCCCGCGCTCCGCGACTACCTGATAGCCGGACACCGCTCCGCCGAGCCCGCCCACCAACTGGTGCTCACCGAACTCGGGCTGGAACCGCTGCTCGATCAGCGCCTGCGCCTGGGCGAGGCCTCCGGCGCCGCGCTGTCACTCCCCCTACTCGGTCTGGCCGCCCGGATCCACGCGGAGATGGCCAGCTTTGATGACGCGGGGGTCGACCGTGCCGACTGACCGAGCGCACCGAGAACTGGCACCGTGAACGTCGCACTTCCTGTGCCTCAAATGCACACCAAAGGGTTTGTTCGATTCATGACACTCCGATACTTAGAGGTTGCATTTAGGTCTCCGGGGGGGGGTAGGGTCCACATAAATCACCCCGAGGGGGAGTCCACAACTTGTGGCTCTAGTCGGGTCCTGTACAAATGACAATGAGGCCTGCGCGGATCGCCGCAGGTCTTGGGGGAGGACAGGATGTTCGAACGTACGCTTCCGCGCGCTACCAAGGGTCGCGCGCCTGCACTCGCGCTCGTGGGGACAATGCTCGTGGCCGCTAATACACCAGCGCTGGTCGCCATACCCACAGCCGAAGCGGCTGCGCCACATGCAGGAGGGTTGGATCCGGTCGAGTTCACTTTGGATTTCGGAAAGCATCCGCTACCCGGTGGCACATTGACGGTCATGTACGAGGTGCCCCTGGACGCAAAGCAGGCTGCCAACCTCGGTCACCCGCTGACCGAGCACCAGAGCCCAAAGTACGGACCGGCGATGATCAAGGAACTGCCGCTTGCGACCGCGCACCTCACCGGCGCACGAGACCAGACGTTTCGGGTTGCGATCCCGAGTTCCCTACGCCGCGTCGCGCAACAGGGCACGGTGCAGTTTGACTTTCACGCAGAGGACACGAATACCACCATGGACACGGGACAGCCCGTGCAAGTGGAACCGGTCGCCGCCGGGCAGTCAATCGCACGACTCGACCACGGAACACTGGTCCAGACTAATCACCCGCACCAGTGGTTCACGATGAAGAAGGCCCCCGCGCCAAGCACACCTCCAAGGCCGACGCCAACGACGACGGGCACGACAACGACGCCCCCAAGTCCGACGACGACTCAGCCACCAAGTACTCCGACGCCTGCCCCAACCCCCGGCCCTACATGTCCGTCCAAGACGCCGGCCCCTGGGACGCTGTCGGTTCCGCTGCCTTCTGCTCCGCTACCCGCAAGTGCTTCGCTCTGCGCTGGAGTTACAACGATGGCGCCGTTGCCGGGGTCAAGCACAAGCCTCCAAGTTCTGCTCAACGAGGCCTCAGGGTCAGCGGCAGCGGTAACGCTGCCAGACGCTCGCCGCGCGGCGAAGAGTCGCCCGAACGACAACACGAGGCCACCGACGTGCACGGACACCGCGATGCCAAAGGATGACAAGACGCTACCGGTACGCATCGGGCAACTCCAGGTTGCGAACGTTCCCGGAATGTCTGGAACATTCAGCCACCAGACCACCGCCGACAGCACGATCGATTACGGCGTCTCAGCTCAGGAGACACACGGATATGGCGTGGACGGCACGTACTTGATCAAGAATTCGATCGGGGCCCATTCGACGGCCCCCGGCGGCCCTGGGTTCAACGACTACGTCTACGCGCATATGAATCGGAGAACCTGGCTGTCTGCTTGTACTGGCGGAGGGTCGCCGTCAACGCGGGACTACACTACGAAGTTCGTAAACGACAACGCGGACACTTATTCGGAAAGTGGTAAACGCGCCCAACCGGGCTGGCCGACTTCGAGCTGTCGCAGGCATGGCGCGGACGGGTTCGCTGAACTCCGTCCCGGCGACACATGGGGTGCCGACCATTCACACGCAAAGACTTACTCCCGCGGAGCTCAGCTCTTCGACCTTTCAGTGAACGCGCAAACCGGATACACGTCGACCATCGATGTCTCCTACCGAAACGGGAACCGACGCACAACAACGTGGATCTGCAGCGGAGCGTCAGGCCATGCACCAACAGATGCGCCGTACCTGTGGAACACACCGTAGTCACGACCCCCAAATCTCGAGGCGTGACGAGGCCACCGCGGGTACTAGGCAACGTTGCCCGCTTGGCGCTCTGCGTGCTGGTCGTGTCTGGCTGTGGGGGCGACATCAAGCTCGTGCAACAGGCACGCGGGGGCGCCAGCACCGCGGTAACAGCCGGCCAGCCCGCGTCTTATACGGTCTGGTTCAGGAACGAGGGGAAGGACCCAGTAACGCTCGAAAGTGCGCGCGAGCTACGGTTCCGACGCTACCCCCTTCCGCAGATGATCCATCTCAATGTGGATGACGGAAACGGCTACATACCAGCCGATCGGGGCTGGCCGCCGGAGGGCACGCCGATGCCTGGCTTCAAGCTGGTACCGCTGCGCGGATACGTGGTGAAACCGGGTAAAGAGGCGGCCGTGGTGTACACAGTGCAACCGCCAAGCGATCACGGATTCGCCTTCGCCGGAGGACTACAGCTGACCGCTAGCGTCGGTGACGCTCACAAGACGGTTGCGCTCCCAGAAGTCGGAGGGATGTGCATCGTTCGGCACGGTCCGATCTGTCCCAAATCGTTCTACACGCTGATGACCGACTATGAGAGCTCACAGCCGTGACTGCTTCAGCCCGCCGTCACTTCTTTCCCGGCCTGTGCCGTACAGGCTCCTTCTTCACCGGCGCCCGCGGCACGACCTGAGCGAAGCTGTTCAACAGGAGCCTGGTGCTCTTGAAGGACGTGGTCAGCGAGCGGTTCGCCAGGCCGATCTCATAAACCCGGCCGCGGTGGAACTTGATCACGCCGGTCGCCTTGCGGGTCGGGAACACGTACCAGGTGTTGGTACCGAGCTTGATCGGGTGTGACAGACGGTGCAGGCGCCGGACCTGTTTCAGGGTCATCCTGGGCCGCACACGGCTCAGCGAGTAGTGCGGGTTGCCGGTCACGATCCAGAGCGCGCGACCGGCGAGCTTGTACTGCTTGTGGGGCAGGAACGCCAACAGGCTCTTGTAACCGTAAGCCGCGCGGACCAGACCCCGCTGCACGCAGTAGTAGTCCATGTTCGGGCGCCTGTGGGTGTTCCACTTACGCAGAACGCGACGCGAATGAGCCCGCGAGATTCCGAGCGTGAGGAACCCGACGCGCGTGCCGTCGATCGAATGGCCCGGCTTGGGGCAACCCTTGGTCGACTTGCCGTTCCAGGTGTCCTTGGTCGGCTTGGGCTTGTGCGTCTGCTGGGGCTTGCCGACCGGCTTGGTTGACGTGGTGCTCGACACCGGTGAACCGCCGGCAGCGCAGTCCCCCGACGTCATCCCGTTTTCACTGAACAACGGGTTTGCGCCGTTGGCGCCTGGACGACACAGCACGAAGTCGATCGGCGGGGTCGAGTCGATCGTGTTGAACAGCGTCGCGGCCGACTGCGGTGTCGCCTGGGTCGAGGTGAACGCCGTAGCGCTGTAGAACACCGTGCCGTCTGGCAGGTTGCCGAAATCAGAACGCGGGACCCTGAAGGTGACGACGCCGCTGGCCGGGTCGTAGTTGGCGTGTCCGGGCGTGTTGGTGTCCCCTTGGGTCAGCGGGATCTTCTGCGGGAATGTCATGTCCTTGGCGTGCACAACGCCCGGGGAGACCGGCGGGAACGCAGCTGTGTCACCGAAGAAGTACTTCGGCCCGCCGCCGAGGTTGGAGTCCATTCCGACGTAGTAGACGTGGCCGTTGCCGACCTGGCCCGGTGAGACGACCTTCCAGCGGAGGATCCAGCTGGCGTCGGGGCCGCCGAGGTTCGCGGCCGGACTCAGGCTCGACAGGCTCTTGACGTTGATCTTGGCGAGGACGTCACCCCCGGAGACGTTCTGCAGCGACGCTCCGGTCAGATCGAGGTTCGGCGACGCCGGGGTGAGCGAGCCGTTGTTTGAGTAGGCGGCATCGCCGGTGGGGTCGCCGGTCGAGCCCACCCGTTGGTCGGGTCCGCCGTCGGACCCCAGGTCCCCACGGTCCGCATAGAGGCTGGGACCGCTCAGCTGCCGGCTGACGACCGGCGGTCCCGCGTTGGACCCAGCGACGGTGTCCTGGGATGTGTCATCCACGTAGGAGACCACGAGCCTGCCGGCCGGGTCGGTCGACACCTGCATGAAATCCCCAAGGCTGCGGTCCTGGTTCTCGATCTCGCCGGTGGTGCCGCCCAGGGCGATCTGCCCGAACTTCGTCGGTGCCTCGCTGACCGGCGATGTCGTCCAGGACGAACTCGGATCATGGGCGTTCAGCGACTCTGTCGCCTGCACATCCCATTCGGCGTTGGTCAGGTTCTCGGCCCCTGTTTTCCCGCTGGTCGCGGTCGTAGGCGTGTGGTAGTAGGCCACCGCGACACGCCCGTCGCTGCCGGCCGTCACCCACGGGAACACGCTGGTCCCGGCGCTCAGGCCTGAACCTGTGATCGGTTCAGGCGCCGTCCAGGTGACCTGTGATGGATCGGCCGGCGCGGGCGTCGTGGAGTGGGACATGTAGATCTTCTCGCTCCCGCCGGCCGTCGCGGCCGTAAAGACGACGTACAGGTAGCCAGCCTGATCCTCAGCGATCGACGGGAACAGCTCGGACACGCGGCTGGCGCCCTTCAAAGGCGCAACCAAATCAGGACCGTCGACCCACTTGGCGGTCGGCAGCGAACCCGTCATGTTCACACTGCCGCTGGTCACTGTCACACCGCCCGAGGTGTTGGTGTGAACCGTGTAAATGTTCGCGTTGGAGTTGTTGCTGTGGTGCGGGTCGAGCACCTGGGGCCCGGGGATCCCCTCGTTGTCGGTCATGCAGTTGGCCAGCCCGAGCCCGATACAGGAGGGCGTCAGCGACAGCGCCGATTGGTTCAGGACCGGCACGAAATTGGTGCCGTTGGTGGACATCGACTCGACCAGCTCATTGCCGATCGGCGAGCCGCTACCGGGGTTCAGCTTGGAGTCGACGGCGTCGTACTCCTGGAACAAGCGCAGGTTCTTGCCGGCGGAGCTGCCCTCACCGGTGAACCACATCCGGTCGACGGGGGTGTTCGGGGCGCCCAGACAGTTGGTTCCCCAGGTCTTGCCGCCGTCCGCGCTGTCGCTGTTGGAGATGTTGGAGAACGCCTGTAGGTCGGAGAAGTACAGCCAGTTGTCGGGGTCGATCCAGAGATCGGTGTCGCCACCGCCGATGCAGGTCGTCGGCTTGCCGGTGGCGAGGTTGCCGGGTACGAACTGGTAGGAGTTTCCGTGGTCTGTGGACTTCGACAGGTAGCTGGTTCCGGTACTGGAACCAGCAATGCTGGAGGTATAGATCGACCCGTTGGGAGCGACCTTGACGTCAGGCTCGTCGCCCGGATTCTGCTCGTCCGCGACCGTGGCGTGCCCGAAGGTCAGCGGGCCGGGCGCGCTTGCGTGCGCCACGGCGCCCCTCGCGGGTCCTGCCAGTCCGGCTACCGCGGCGACTGCCGCAAAACCCGCAAGGAAACGTCCTCTCCACATTCCTACCCCTCCATCCATGGCCTCTCCAGATTGTGAAGCTATACCGCCCGTAGGTTTCCTGTCAAGCGGGAGACGCCAAGCCGGCCGATTCGTCAAACTCAAAGGTATGAGCGTCATTCCACACGCCCGGCCGAGCGCGCTGGACCGCTGGGTCAAGCCCTCCCGGATCTACAGCTGGACCGCCAACGCGCCCGAGCGTTACTGGCTGGGCTTGCCGCTGATGCCACGCGTGCTGCTGACCTGCTCACCGGCTGACGCACGGGCGATCTTCACCGAGCGGGACGGGGCGTTGCAGTTCGGGCAGGGTCTGAAGCGGCTGGCTCCGCACGAGCCGATGTTCGGCGCGGACGCGCTCTCCCGCCTCGACGGTGACGAGCACACGGAGCTGCGCCGTCAACTGACCGGCGCCTTCCACGGTGAGGCGCTGAAGGGTTATGAGTCAAAGATCCGCTCGGTCAGCGAACGCCACATGGCTGACTGGCCGCTGAACCGGCCGGTCAGGGCCGGCGAACTAGTCGGCGAGCTGGTGCGCGACGTGATCACCTCGGTGATCTTCGGGATCGAGGATCAGGCCCGGATCCAGCGCCTGACCAGGGCCCTGGACGGCTTGGAGAAAACCGTCAACTCCGCTGAGATGGCAGCGCGGATGGCGCTCGCGGTGCTGCTGCGCGGGCGCTGGGCACCCTATCCGGACGCTCAACGCGGGCTGGCGGAGATCGAGGCGGTCACGCGTGAGGAGATCGCTGAGCGTCGCGCGCGCAACGCTCCGCGCGATGACACCTGCCTGAGCCGCTTCCTGTACGACGCCGAGGGCATGCCCGACGACGACATCGTCACCGCGATGCGCGTGCTCGTGGTCGCCGGCTGGGCGACCAGCGCCAACACCATCGCCTGGCTGATAGAGCGGCTCGCACGCAACCCCGAGGCACTGGCGCGCTGCCAAGAGGACGTGGCCGCCGGTCAGAGCCGCTACATCATGGCGACGATCCAGGAGACGCTGCGGATCCGGCCGCCCGTGCCCTTCACGCCGCGCTACGTCGCCAAGGATGTCGAGCTCGACGGCCTGAGCGTCAAGGCCGGCACGCTGATCGCGGTCGACATCGAGCGGATGCACCAGCGACCTGACATCTACCCCGAACCGGAGCGCTTCCTTCCCGGGCGGTTCCTTGAGAACCGCCCGGGGACCTACACGTGGCTGCCCTTCGGCAGCGGCCACCACCGCTGCATCGGCGCGGGCTTCGCGCTGACCGAAGCACGGCTGATCCTGACCGAGCTGCTCAAGCGCATGACGCTCGCGCCCGAATCCGACCCCGGCGAGCCCCCGCGCCGAACCGTGCTGATCACCGCACCGGGACGCGGCGCGACGGTGACCTTCCGCAGCTGAGACTTAGGCACAAGTAGGCTCCTCCCCGTGAGCGGCCGCGATGAATCCAGACCCCCCGTCGCCCGGCTGATCGGAGCGAGCGCCCGCGCGGGAGACCACTTCGCCCACGCCACCGGCGTCAACGCCGCGATCGACCAGGCCGTGGAGGAGGCGATCGTCCGCGCGTTCCGCAGCCAGGCGCTACGCCGCGCGCTGGAGCGGGCACTGAATGAGACGGACCCGCACTCCGACGTCGATCCGGAAGAACTGGCGTATTTGCTGCGCAGGTTTCTCGATTCAGAGGCGGCCAACGCCGCCTGGGCGGAGGTGCTGCGCTCCGATCAGGTGCAGATGCTGGTGGAGCGCATCGCCGACGCCCCGGAGGTGCGCAACGCGATCACCTCACAGGGCGCGGGCCTGGTCACCGACGTCGGGATCCGGCTCACGCGCCTGACCGAGGCACTGGATGACGCGGTCGAGCGCGTAGTCCGGCGCCGTTACGCCGACTCTGAGACCAACCAGGCGGGACTGGCCACGCGCGCAGTGGCGGCGGCGGTTGACCTCGGGCTGCTCGCGCTCCTGTACCTGCTGGCATCTTCGGTGCTGAGCTCGATCTTCTCCTCGACGCTGTCAGGCAACAACGGCAAGTGGCCGCTGTGGCTGGCCTTGAGCCTGACCGGCCTGGCGGTGCTGGTCGGCGGCGGGATCCTGGTCGGCTTCTGGGCGCTGGTCGGCCAGACGCCGGGGATGCGGCTGCTGTCGATCCGGATCGTGCACGGCGACGACCATGAACTCGGACTCCCGCTGGCGCTGAAGCGCATGCTGGTGCTGCTGCTCGGCCTGATCCCGGTCGGCCTGGGGTTCCTCTGGATCGCACGCAACAAGCAGCGCCGCGGCTGGCATGACCTGGCATCGGGCACCGAGGTGATCTACGAGGATTACGGGTCGGCCGCGCCGTACTCGGGCCGCAAGGGGACCACCGGCGCCAGCCGCGCCGCGGACTAAACCTGGATCCGGCCCGCCGGTTCGACGCGCAGCGCGCCCGCGGGCAGACCTACGCCGGGCGCGAACAGCGCCAGTACCGCCCC
>JAFMRN010000285.1 GCA_017354065.1 Solirubrobacterales bacterium | reverse complement strand
CCAAACGCCGCGCCAACCCCGAACCCGAGCGTGAACACGATCGGCGTCGAGACCACCTGGTCATAGGCGACCGCGTGCGTCAGGGCGCCGCTGCCCAACAGCGCCACGGACATCGGATACCCGAGGTACGCGGTGTTGACGATCAGCACGGAGACGATCAGCGCCCCCAGCGACGGGCCGCTCAGCCCGCGCGCCCGGCCGAACAGGTAAGCCAGCAGCGCCGCGAACCCGACGCCAACATACGCGCCGGCCAATCCAAGGCCGGCGCCAAGGGTCAGCTTCAGGTGCGCGAAGTTGACGAACGACACGTAGGGCACCAGCACGTAGAACATGAAGGTCAGGCAGCCGCGCCCGACGCGAACCGCGTGGATGCTGCGGTGATCGGCGATCACCCCCGCGGCGGCGGCGGCGATCACGATTAGCGATACGACGATCAACGGCCGGCGCGCAGGCCGAAGCCGCGCAGCATCAACAGCGCCTTCTCCGACACCGACCCGCGGCCGGGCAGCACGCCCAGCTGGGTGCCGGCGTCGTACAGGTCGAAGAAGGCCCGTACGCGCAGCAGCTTGCCGCGCTCAACCTGGCAGTAGAAGATCAGCGGCACCGACACGCGCTTGCCGGTGGCCGGCAGCGTTTCCAGCGGCTCGGTGTTGGTGGCAGTCAGCCGGGAGGGCGCCGCGACGAAGATCCCGCCCGACAGCCGCGCGCCCAGCTTCTCAACCCGCGCGTCGGGGAACGCCGCCCAGAGCCTGAGCGCATGGGCGCCGACCGCGGCAGGCCCCTTGATCGGCTCGGCCAGCAAAGGGTCCTCATAGCTGACCTCGGTGCTGCAGATCTCTACGAACGCCCTGGGGTCGCGCTTGGACCAGGCTTCTTCCCAGGCGTCGATCAGCTCCTCGGCGGTGAGCTGGCGTGGCTCCACATCCTGCTCGCTCATGTGCCCTAGAAAATTAGTGGCAAACTCGATGCGTGGCAGAACAGCGCAGAAAGCGCAAGCAACGGAAGCCCATCAGCGAGGCTCCGAAGCCTCCGACGGAGCGGGATAACGACTGGGTAGCCCGATACGCCGCCCGCGGCGAGGCCAAGAACGCCGAGGCCCGGGCCAAGCTGAAGCCCCTGGAACCGGGCGAGCGACCGTGGCCGCTGCTGGTCGCGGCCGCGCTGTCAGCGGCGGTCGCGATCTACACGCTGGTGCTGATGATCCTCAACCACAAGGTCGACGGCCACCGGCCCTCAGCGGTCTGGGGCGTCTGGGTGGTGGCGATGCTGGTGGTCGCGGTCGGGCTGCTGAACCGCTGGTACCAGGCGATCCTCAGCTTCATCGCCTTGTGCGTCGGGCTGATGCTTTTGTCCGCGGTGCTGTTGATGCGCGCCTCCAACCTGACCGGACTGATCCTGGGCGTCGCCGGCCTGGCCGTCCCCGGCTATCTGATGTGGAAGCTCGTCGGGGTGCTGGCGCGGGTGCAGATGCCGACGCCGCCACAGCGGCGGAAATAGGTCAAGCGCGGCTACGCGCGCCACTCAGATAGGCTCATCGGCGTGCCTGACACTAACTTCGACGCCATCGTGATCGGCTCCGGCCCGGGCGGTTACGTAACCGCGATCAGGGCCGCGCAGCTGGGACTCAAGACCGCCGTGGTCGAGAAGGACAAGGTCGGCGGCCGCTGCCTCAACTACGCATGCATTCCGGCCAAGGCCGTGTTGCGCGTTGCTGACATCGTCTCGGAGATCGACGACGCATCCGAGTTCGGGATCAGCGTCGGCCAGCGCAGCATCGATTTCAGCGCCGTGCTGGAGCGCCGCAACCAGGTGGTCTCGACGCTGACCGGCGGGGTTTCCGGCCTGCTGAAGAAGAACAAGGTCGAGGTCATCGAGGGCGAGGCCTCACTTGTCCCCAACAAGCTCGCCGTCTCCGTCAACGGGACGGAGTACAGCGCCGCGAAGCTGATCGTGCTGGCGACCGGCTCGGTCAAGCGTCCGATCCCCGGCACCACCTACGGCGGCCGCGTGATCGGCACCGAGGAGGCCTGGGCGCTGCCCGAGCTGCCCGAGCGCCTGGCGGTGATCGGCTCCGGGGCCTCCGGCTCGGAGATCGCCTCAGCCTATGCGCGGCTCGGCTCCAAGGTGCAGCTGCTCGAGGCGCTCGACCGGGTCCTGCCGGCTGAGGACGCCGACATCTCCAAGGTCGCCGCCCGCGGCTTCAAGGCCCAAGGAATCGACGTGCAGACCGGCGTGCTGGTCTCAGACGTCGCCTCTTCTGAGAACTCGGTGAGCTTCAAGTACGGCGAGAGCGCCGGTGAGGCGGACTGGGTCGTGATCGCCGCCGGGCGCGGGCCCGATGTTGAGGCGCTCGGCCTCTCCGAAGCCGGCGTGAAGCTCGATGAGCGCGGCCTGGTCGAGGTCGACGGCACGCAGAAGACGAGCGTGCCGGGCATCTACGCGATCGGGGACATCGTCCCCGGGCCGGCGCTCGCGCACAAGGCCTCCGAGGAGGGCATCATCGCGGTCGAGGACGCGGCCGGCCTGAGCACCCACCCGATTGAGTACCCCGACATCCCTCGCGCGACCTTCTGCACGCCGAACGTCGGGTCCTTCGGGCTGACCGAGGCCCAGGCGAAGGAGCAGGGCTATGACGTGGTGGTCGGCAAGGTCCCCTACGGAGCGGTCGGCGCCGGCACCGTCTACGGCGACCGCTCGGGCAGCGTGAAGCTGGTCGGCGACCGCAAGTACGGCGAGCTGCTGGGCGCGCACATAGTCGGCGCCAAGGCGACCGACCTGATCCAGGAGCTGGTCAACACGAAGGCGCTGGAGGGCGGCTACCCGGAGGTAGCGCGCATCATCCACGGCCACCCGACGATGTCCGAGGCGCTGGCGGAAGCGGCTCGCGCGGCTGACGGCTGGCTGATCCACGGGTGAGCCTCAAGGGAGAGATCGAAAGCGTCGAACCGACCCGGTTCGAGCGCGCGGTCGCGCGTCGCAGCGCGGAGATCCGCGCAACGGTGCCGGACGCCGAATTCCAGACCGTTGTGACGTTGCCTGCGGCTTTGGGCACGCAGGCAACGGCGGACCCGCCGCTCGCTGCGCTGGTGCTCGCGGCCGCCGCGAAGGCCCTGCGGGCGGTCCCGCGGCTGAACGGTGCCTACAAAGACGGCCGCTATGAGCGGTACTCTCGCGTAAATCTCGGTGTGACGATCACCGGTGATGGCTTGTACGTGATTCCGACCATTTTCGACTCCGACACCAAGGCGACCGGCGAGCTGGCCGCTGAGCTGGCCGAGCTGAAGCGCCGCGCGGCAGCGGATGAGCTCGACTCAGCCGAGCTGACCGGGGCCA
>JAFMRN010000284.1 GCA_017354065.1 Solirubrobacterales bacterium | reverse complement strand
CGCGCGGCCGCGACCCCTGACGGGGGCAGGCGCCACAGCCGGCTGGCCGACCGCCTCCTCAGCCTCTGAAAAGCACCTGCAAACCCCGCTAGCGACAGCTCTGGACAGCGCGGGTCAGCGGCGCCCGCGACCCGTTGGGAGACGCGTGCGGGGCCTTGCCCGGCGCTGTCTGCGTGGCGGGCTGGTAGTTGACTGAGGAGTTGAGGCAGCGACTGACGCTCGGTCCGGTTGTCCCGTTCCAACGGAACGTGACGGTGGAGCCGGGCGCCAGCGTGTAGGAGAAGTACTTGCCCTGCCAGCCGACCGAGAACCGCCGCGCCTTCTTGGAGTTGTTGTAGGCGACCAGAACAAGCGTGCCGTCCGGGTTCTGGAAGGCAACATCATCGATCCCGGTGGTGACCCCGTAGTGGGACTGCTTGGCGTTGGTGGTGCGCCAGTCCTTCACCAGCCGCGTGGCCGAGACCTGTTGTGCGCCCCGCTGGATGTAGCGCGAGAACTGGCCCAGCTGGAAGTAGGAGGGGGTGAGCTGGGGCTTCCCCTTCTTTGGAGGCACGGTGATCAGCGGCGTGCACTCCAAACAGCCCCTGGAGTTGACCGGCCCGTTGTGCGGATCCTCCGCGATGTTCCAGAGATCGACGGTCGAGACGCGGTTGCGCAAGCTGTCGATCACGCTCTCCGGCGTCGTGTCCGGCGTGGCACCCGGTGAGCACTCGGTCATGATGTTCTGGATCGAGGGGTTCTTGATCGCAAAGTCGTTGATCGGCGAGGGTCCCCCGTAGCAGTGCCAGGCATCACCGGACATGACCGACGCCGAGCCGTCCTTCTCCAGGAACGGGAAGTAGCTCGGGTAGGAGCCCATCTCGCCGCCGTAGATGCGTGTGTTCAGCTTCGCTGCGGAGAAGTCAGCGCCCATGTCCTGGATCAGCGCGGCCTCGGCGTTCGGCTTCAGCTCCATGCTGGGGTACGCGACAGAGTGACCCGGCTCATTCTCAGGCGCCAACCCCCAGATCGGCACGCCGGCGGCGCGGTAGGCCTGCACGTACCTGACGAAGTAGGCGGCCAGCGTCCCGTAGTACCGGGGCAACAGCGTCCCGCGCCGGTTGACGTCGTTCATGCTGTCGTTGGCCTTCATCCAGCCCGGCGGCGACCACATGCTCGCGAACATGTCGATCCCTTTGTTCATGCCCAGCATGGCCTTCAGCTCGGGGATGATGTAGGCCTGGTCATGCTTGATCGAGAAGTGCGCCAGCTTCGGATCGGTCTGCTTCGCCGGCATGTCGTCGTAGCTGTACATGCGCCCGCCGACGGTGAAATCAGAGGCGCCGATCGGGGTGCGGATGAAGTTCAGGTTCAGCCCCCTGAGGGTCACCAGGTCCTGGAGCAGCTTCCCGCGGGCCGAAGGCGTCGTGCCGTTCCAGAGCAATGACGCCGAGCTGTCGGTCAGCGCCGCGCCGAAGCCCAGCATCGTCTGATAGCGAACCCTGGGGTTGACCGTGATCAGCGGCCCCGCCGGCTTCTTGGAGGTGAAGTTCAGACCACGCTGTCCTGACAACGCGTGCTTCAAGTTCTGGTCGGTCAGAAAGATGCCCACCGGCGGCTGTGGCTTCGGCGCCGCCGCGTGAGCCACGTGTCGGGGACGCGCTGCCGCGTGTGCGGCTGCGGCCCCACACAGCACGAGCAACAAGACAGCAAGGATCCATCCCGGGCGGGGAACGATACGGTCGGCCTTGACCACTGGCCTGAAAGGTACGTGACGGCGCAAGGTCGCCTCAGGCTCCGCTAACCAGGGTCAGTGCCTGGCCCAGCACTTCAACCACGTCACCGGGGTGAAGCTGGCGCCCGCGGCGGTGTTCGGGCTCGCCGTTCACGGTCACGGCGTCGTCTGCGAGCAGCACCTTTGCCTCGGCGCCGGCACCGACAACACCGGCGAGCTTCAGCAGCTGTCCCAGGCGAATCATGTCGCCGTTTATCGCAACCGTATCCATGGCCATTCAGCGGCTTTGAGAGGGGTGTTCAAACAAGTTCGGGCTCAATCCAGAGGCCCAAACGGATCGCGGCCGCGCATGATGCGCGACCGCGAGCGGATTCATACGTGAGGTTTACGCGATCGCGTCGATGCGCAGGCGACGCTCGCCCTTGGGCGTCTCGACTGAGGCGACCTCGCCGACCTTCAGCCCGAGCAGCGCAGTCGCGATCGGTGAGGAAGCCGAGATCAGACCCTCACGCGGCTTGGCGTCGTTCGGTGAGACGATCTTGTAGCTGTGGGACTTGTCGGTCCCCAGATCGGTCGCCTCCACGCTGGAGCCGTGGCGCACCTCATCACTGACCGCGCCGTCAACCACGACGGCTGAGCGCAGCTGGTGCTGGAGGCGCTGGATCTTCGTCTCCAGGTGCGCCTGGGCCTCCTTGGCGGCGTGATACTCGGCGTTCTCCTTGAGATCGCCCCACTCGCGCGCGGTCTTGATTCGCGCTGCGATCGCGCTGCGCCCATCACCCTCAAGCTCGGTCAGTTCAGCCCGGAGCCGCTCAAGCTCCGCCGGGGTCATCGCGATTTCGTCCATCCCCGGAGGGTAGTCACCGCGCGACTGCTACGATATATGCAAACGCATCTACCACCTGGAGGTGACGAGCAGTGCAATTCGGAATCTTTTCGGTCTCAGACGTCACGCGTGACCCGACCAACGGGTACACGCCGAGTGAGGCCGAGCGCATTGACGCGACCGTTCAGATCGCGAAGAAGGCTGAGGAGGTCGGCCTTGACGTGTTCGCGATCGGCGAGCACCACAACCCGCCGTTCGTCTCCTCATCCCCCACCACGCTGCTCTCCCACATCGCGGCGCTGACCGAGCGGCTGGTCGTGACCACCTCAACGACGCTAATCACGACCAATGATCCGGTCAAGATCGCTGAGGACTACGCGATGCTCCAGCACCTCAGCAAGGGCCGCTCCGATCTGATGCTCGGCCGCGGCAACACGGCGCCCGTATATCCCTGGTTCGGCGCTGACATCCGCAAGGGACTGCCCCTGGCGCTTGAGAACTACAACCTGCTGCACCGGCTCTGGCGCGAGGACGTGGTCGACTGGGAAGGCAAGTTCCGCACACCCCTACAGGGCTTCACCGCCACCCCGCGGCCGCTGGATGACGTACCGCCGTTTGTCTGGCACGGATCGATCCGCACGCCGGAGATAGCCGAACAGGCCGCCTACTACGGCGACGGCTTCTTCGCCAACAACATCTTCTTCCCGAAGGAGCACTTTGCGCGTCTGATCGGCTTCTACCGCCGGCGCTTCGCCCACTACGGCCACGGAACCGAGAAGCAGGCGATAGTCGGGCTCGG
>JAFMRN010000283.1 GCA_017354065.1 Solirubrobacterales bacterium | reverse complement strand
CAGTGCCTAGCGGTGGTTGAGGCCTTCAGCGCCGGGGACGGCGCCGCGCTCGGTGCCGGGCTCCAGAGCCTGGGCCTGATCGACGCCGCGCACGGACAGACAGCGCTCCAGGTGGGCCAGACCGCACTGGGGCCGCTCGGTCAGTCCGCGCCCGCCCGGCTCGATGTCCAGGCGGTGGCCGACTGCCTCCCGCGGCTTGACAGCGTCGAGGAGCAGGCGGTGTCGCTGTTGGTGGGAGGCCGGCTGGAGCCCGGCGACCTGTACCCCGCCCGCGGGATCGGCCAGTGCTTCTCTCTGATCGCGCGGTTCGGCGCGGAAGCGAGCTGGCCGGAGCTGGTGGCCGCCGCCCTGCGCGAGAGCTGGGCTCCTTAACCTGAGGGTATGCGCGCAATTACCTTCAGCCGTTTCGGCGGCCCCGAGGTGCTCGAGGTCTCCGACCTGCCGGTGCCCGAACCGGGTCCTGATCAGGTCCGGATCGCGGTCAGGGCCGCCGGTGTGAACCCGTATGACTGGAAGGTCCGCAGCGGCGCCTTTGGCGGTGAGCTGCCCCAGGGCACGGGCGGCGAGGTAGCCGGCGTTGTCGACAAGCTCGGTGACGGCGTAGGCGACGTGAACGTGGGTGATCACGTATTCGGCTTCGCCCGTCCGGGCGCGGCTGAGTATGCGCTGTCAAACGCGTACGCGCCGCTGCCCGAGACGCTCGACTTCACGGGCGCGGCCGGGCTGCCGGTCGCGGTTGAGACCGCCACCCGCGTGCTGCAGGAGGTGCCCGGCAAGACGATCGTGATCAACGGCGCCGCCGGTGCGGTCGGCCAGGCGGCGATCCAGCTGGCACGCGCCAAGGGCATCCGGGTGATCGGGACCGCCTCTGAGGCGAACCAGGAGTTCCTGCGCGAACTCGGCGCCGAGCCGACAACCTACGGTCACGGCCTGGCGGCGCGGCTGGCCGAATTTGGCCCGATCGACGGCGCGATCGACGCGGGCGGGCACGGCGCGCTGGACGACCTGATCAAGGCCACGGGCGATGACCCGACGCGTGTCGTCACGATCGTTGACTTCGCCGGGGCTCAGGCCAGCGGCGCGCACTTCAGCGGCGGCGCCAGCCCGGATAAGGCAGCGGCCGCGATCCGCGAGATCGGCCCGCTGATCGACGCCGGCAAGTTCAAGCTGGGAGTCGCCCAGACCTTCCCGCTGGAGCAGGTGGCCGCCGCGCACGCCCTGTCCGAGACAGGCCACGTGCGCGGCAAGCTCATCCTGTTGGTCTAACCGGCGGTGCCGGCGTTTGCACAGCCGGTCGCGCCGACTGCCTTCATGCTGGTGGTCAGCTTCTGACCGAGCGGCAGCAGCGCCGTCATCGCGGTCTGCATCTGCGAGGTGCTCTTGGCTCCGGACAGCTGTTTCTCTGCCTTGGGCAGCGCCGCGCTGTAGCTCGTCAGCGCGGAATGCATGGCCGTGCCCTGCTTGAAGTTCGAAGGTGGCTGGATCGCGGCCATCTTGGTCACGTACGGCTGCATGTCCTTCAACAGCTGCGCGACCTTCTGGCCCTGGGAGCCCTTGCCCTTCTGGATCTGCGCGACCTTGGGAGTGAGCGAGCTCATCGACTTGCACGCCGACTGCAGCTGCGCGCGGTACTGAGCCGCTGAAGACGACTTGCCGGAGCTGCTGCTGTTCGTGGAGCTGCCTCCACCGCAGCCGGCCACGGCCAGACCAGCGGTCACAGCCGCGGCTGTTAGTGCGTTTCTGCCATTCATCAGGGGCGAACCCTCCTTAGCCCGTCGTGCTGGTGTTCACACAGCCCGGGGCTTTGACGTTTTTCATCGTGGTGCTGACAGCCAGGCTGAGCGGCGCGAGCGGAGTCACGGCAGCGTCGAGCTGCGTGGGGTTCCTCAGCGATCCGATCTTGTGCTCGGCCTTAGAGAGCCCTGCAGCGTACTTAGTGAGCGCCTCGTGCATCTTCACGCCGGGCCCATAACTTGACGGGGGCGTGACCGCGGTGATCTTCCGGACGTAGGGGTACAGGAATTTGAACAGCGTGTGGGTCTTCTTGATCTGGCCACCGCGCTCGCGCTTGATCTTCGCCAGCTCGCCGGTGAGTCCCTGCATCTGCGTGCAGACCGCACCGACCTCTGCGCGGTACTGGGCCGGCGTCTTGGTTCGGTGCGCCGCCTTGTGGTGCTTGGCGACCTTCTTGGCGCTGATCTTGGCGGCGCTCGGCCTGGCGGAGTTTGAGGGTGTGCGGCTTGCGCCGCACCCGGCAACGGCAAGGCTCAAGGCGATGATCATCGCGGTTGCTGTGGCTTTGGCGTGCATGAGTGTTGAGTATCAGAGACTGGTTTGACAGCCCTTCGCGCCGATCACCTGCAGCTGGTTCTGCAGCTGCTTGCCGACGGTCCCGTAACTGGCCATGTCCTTGGCCCACTTGGCCTGGTTCTTGGCCTTCAGGTCGCTGTCCATGTTCTTCAGCACGGTGTCGAAGCTTGAGAGGCGCCTGTGCATGTCAACGCCGGTGGCGTAGTTCGCCGGCGGCTTGACCGCGGCCAGCTTGTCCATGTAGGGCGTCACGTCACCGAGCAGCTTGATCAGCTTCTGCTGGGCGGTGCCCTTGGAGTTCTTGACCGTCTGGGACTCCTTGGTCAGCCCCTGCATCTGGCCGCAGACCGCCTCAAGCTTGTTGGCGTAGTCACTTGCGGAGGACGCCTTCTGCGAGCTGGACCCGCAGCCGGCCACCAGCGCGCAGATGAGCGCCGCAGTGATTGCGTGTCTGAACTTCATCAAGGGTGGGAAGGCTAACGACGCCGGCGGCGCGCGCGAGACTGGGTCCCGCGACTCCACTCGCTCATCGTCCAGCCGGAGTCCAGCGGGCTCTCGCCGACCTCGTTGTCAGCGCCCGGTGCGTCCTTGCCGCCGTAGGGGCGGACGTGGATTCCGCTCCCTGAGATCGTCCACCAGCCGACAACCAGGCCGGCCACGACGATCAGGCATCCGATCACCATCAGCATGAGATCAATAGTACGCGGCCGATCCGCCAATTAGTCCGATTCTTAGAGAAGCTCAGGCCAGCAGCCCGATCCGCTGTGCCAGCTGCACGGCCTCAGCCCGGTTGCGCGCCCCCAGCTTCCGATACAGCCCGGACGTGTGCTCCTTGATCGTGTGCGGGCTCAGGTACAGGCGCTGGGCGATCTCGGCGTTGGTGGCCCCTTCGGCGATCAGGCCCAGGACCTCGCGCTCACGTTCGGTCAACAACGGCGAGGACTGCGAGACCTTGGTCGGGAACAGCGTCTGCCCGGCGCCGACCAGCTGCACGGCGCGCAGCACCTCGGCCGCGTCCAGGTCCTTGCCGACGAAGCCGGCCGCGCCCGC
>JAFMRN010000090.1:2273-8590 GCA_017354065.1 Solirubrobacterales bacterium | reverse complement strand
GGGCCGCGGGGGCCGGCGCGGCGGCGCTCGGTGGCGCGTCACTGGGGGCCATGGCAGGCGCAGGGGCGCCGTCTTTGGGCTCGGCCACCAAGCTGATCCCCTCCCCTAGCGACGTTCCCGCCGGCGAGCCACGCGTTTCAGCCGGCGCCAGACAGCCGGTCGCGGTCGGAGTCGGCGCCACCAGCGCGTACGTCGACGTCGATGAGGAGCACGAAGACTCCTATGACGCGGAGGAGACCGACGGAGGCGCCGCGAACAACGGGGGCGGACTGCCGCCCGAACACGGCGACGACTCCGGACAGACCGGCGATGTCAAGCCCGTACCGCCACCGCCCGGACGCGACCCGAGCGCGCCGCCGCGCGTCCAGATCCGCGGAGACCGGAGTGGCCGCCCCAGCGCCAAGCCGCCGCGTCGCACGATCCCGACAATGCCGAGCGGCCCCTCGGCAACTGCGCGTGTCGCCGGCCGCCTGCTGCCGGTACTGATCGGCGTCGTGGTGATCGTCGCGATCGTGGTCGCGCTGCTGTTCCTGACCCAGAGCGGCAAATCGCCGGCGACCAAGCACCACGCCGCCAAGAAGCCCGCGAAGCCGACCGCTGCCAGCAACGCGCACGTGAAGGTCTCGATCCTCAACGGCACCGCGTTCGCGGGGCTTGCCGACAAGGTCAGCAAGTACCTGACCAAGGCCGGCTACACGGTGCCCAAGGCGGCTGTCACCAACGCGGCGACGCAGACGACCACCGCCACCCAGGTCGAGTACATGCCCGGCCACCGCTCCGACGCGAACAAGGTCGCAGCGCAGCTGACGAAATCAACCAACGTGCCGATCAGGACCGTGTCCGCGGCCAGCCAGCAGTCGATTGTCAGCTGTGGCACCCCCACCCCTGGCAACGGCCAGCAGGGCCACTGCCCGGCGACCGTGATCGTCGTGGCCGGGACCGACCTGCATGGTGCGACCGGCTCCAAGCACGGCTAACGGCATTGACACGGCTGTTGCTGGCGCGTCACGGCCAGACCGACGACAACCTGGCAGGAGACGTGTTTCAGGGGTTTCGCGACACCCCGCTGAATGACACCGGTCGCCGTCAGGCCGAGGTGCTGGCCGCGCAGGCTGAGGCTGACTTCCCGGTGGACGCAGTTTGGTCCTCAGACCTCAAGCGCGCCCGTGAGACTGCTGAGATCGTCGGCGCAGCTTTAGACCTCGAGCCGAAGCTCGACCCGCGCCTGCGGGAGGGCAACCGCGGCGCCTGGGAAGGGCGCCGGTTCGCCGAGGTGGAGCGCGCCGAGCCGGAGCTGTACCGGACGTTGCGCAGCACGCCCGAGCAGATGCGCTTCCCCGGCGGCGAATCCCTCGCCGAGCAGCAGCAACGCGTCCTGGCTGCGTTGAGCGATATCCGCGCGGCCGGCGGACAGTGCGCGCTGGTGGTCTGCCACCTCGGCTCGATCCGCGTAGCTCTGTGCTCACGCGATCCACGGGGGCTGAGCGGGTTTTTCGCCCACGAGGTGGAAAACACGGGGGTGGTGGAGTTTTGAGCGTCCAGCGCCTGTCGGTCAGCTGCTTCGCGGCCCTGGTGGTGGCGACTGTCGGCGCCTTCTATCTGACCCAGCACCTGAAGACCGGCGCGCCGCTGATCCAGGGTGCTCCCTCCTTCGACCCCGCCTACATCAACCCCCGCTACGCCGGCTACTGCCCCGACCCGCAGATGCCGACCGGGCCCAGGCTGAACTTCCAGCGCACCGGCCTGAAGTTCTACCTCCAGCGCCGCGCCGATACGGCCAACGTCTACATCATCAACGGCCAGGGCGAGGAGGTCGCGACGATGGGCGGCTCGGGCCGCCACCTCCAGCCCGGGCCCAACAACACCGCGATCTACGGCTGGTTCGGCCGTCTCAGCAACGGCAGCTACGCGCCGGACGGCACTTACAGCGCGAGGGTCGCGTTGCAGTCAGAGGGCCGGACCTTTGCGATCCCCGGCCCGGGATCGACCGTGAAGGTGCTGAACGAGCGCCCGGCGCCGAAGCTGAGCTCAATCAGCCCGCGGAACTACAGCGGCCAGGGGCGGCTCAAGATCCGCTGGGCCAAACCGGCCGTGCCCTACGACAACGTGACGGTGCAGATCTACCGCGCGCCCACCACCCCCGCGGCCAAACTACGCCTGCTGACCTCATTCAACGCCTCCGCCAAGTCCCAGACCGCGACCTGGGACGGCAAGGTCAACGGCAAACCGGCCCCGGCCGGCACCTACATGGTCGGCCTGTCGGTCAAGGACGCCTCCTGTACCGATGGGAAGTTCCCAGCCACCAGCACGCCGGCGCCCGGCAGCACCGCGGGCGCGGGCGTCAACTTCAACTACCTTACGGCCAAGCCGCCGCTGACCCCCGTGCCCGCCGGTCAGAACGCGGCGATCGCGGTCAGCACCGGCGGGCAGTCCTTCAACTGGGCGCTGCGCCTCAACAACAAGGTCGTCGCCCAGGGCCACGGGGCCGCCGGCGCCGGCACGCTGCATGTCAAGCCCCCGCAGGAAGGGCTCTACTCGTTGGCATTGCGCTCGAAGAACGGCCATTCGATCAACGTGCCGCTGGTCGCCTCCACCGCCGGTCCGAACGCGAACGCGAAGGTGCTTGTCGTGCTGCCGGCGCTCAGCTGGCAGGGCAACAACCCCTACGACGATGACGGCGACGGCCAGGTCAACACGCTCACGGTGCCGAACGCTCAGATCAACCTGAACCGCCCGCTGGTGGGCGGCCTGCCGCCCGGGTTTGGAGATCAAGCCTCGCTGATCAACTACCTGGCGAGCCAGCACCTGGCCTTCCAGCTGACCACGGACGTCGCGCTGGCGACCGGCAAGGGGCCAAGCACCAACGGACGCACCGGTGTGCTGCTGGACGGGAGCTTCACCTGGCTGCCGAGCTCGGTCGCCACCAGCCTGACGAGCTTTGTGAACAACGGCGGTGCGGTCTTCAACGGCGCGGTCAACTCGCTGGATAACACCGTGCAGGTGTCGACCGCGAAGACCGGCCCGGTGGCCGGCTCCGTGTCCCAACAGCAAAAGGACCCCTTCGGCGTCGCGCGCCAGCCCGAGGCCGGTAACAAGGGGCTGCTGTTGACAGGCCTGTCCGATCCGCTGGGCGTGTTCCCCAGCGGGTTCGCGCTGAACGTCAACAGGTACCAGCCGGTCGTACCGCCGTCCTCTGCCAGCAAGGTCTCGACGGCCGGGGTTGCCACCGCGCCGCCAGCGATCGCCGGCTTCCGGCTCGGCCGCGGCCACGTTGTGGAGGCCGGCCTGGCCAACTTCGGCTCCCAGGCCGCGCATGACCCGCTGACCCAGGACTTCCTGGAGCACGTCTTCCTGCGCGTGTTGCGCTGAGCGGGAGCCTGGGCCGATGGGCAGCTTCCTCAAGCGCCTGCTCTCCTCGCTCGGCGCCTACCAGCTGGCGAACTTCGTCGGGAAGATCTTCGCGCTGGTACTGGTTCCGGTTTACACCGGCAAAATCGCCCCGGCCGGCTATGGCATCACCGAGACGCTGATGACCTTCGTGGTCCTGATCTCGATCGTCGTACGGCTCGGCATCATCGAGGCGTTCCTGCGTTTCTACTACGCCGACACCGATCCGGCGCGCCGTGACGCGCTGGTACGCCGGGCGGTGTACTTCCTGGCCGCCACGACGACTGTCGCCTGTATCGCGCTGGCGATCCCGGCCGCAGAGCTGGCGCGGCTGGTCACCTCCCAGCCGGCCGTCTGGCCGTTCCGTACTGCGATCCTCGGCGTCTGGGCGTTTACCAACCTGGAGCTGGGCAACGCGATCCTGCGCGTCGATGAGCGGATCCGCGCTTACGCGATCGTCGCGATGACGAACGTGCTCGGCACTGTGGCGCTGAGCCTGGCGCTCGTGGTGGTCGCCAACCGCGGCTATGAGGGGCTGCTGCTGGGCAACTACGCGATCTCCGTGGTGGTGCTGCTGGGGCTCTGGTGGAGCATGCGCAAACGCCTGGCCCCACGCCGGCGCCCGCCGGGGCTGGAGTCCTTCCGCGCGCTGTTCCGCTTTGGACTGCCAACGGTCCCCGCCGAGGCATCGGTTTACGCTCTCAGCGTCTTGGACCGCCAGTACATAGTCCACCAGCAGGGTGTCGCCGCCGCCGGCCGCTACGCGATCGCGATCAAGGTCGCGGCTGCGATCGCGTTCCTCGTGACCGCCTTCCAGTACGCCTGGCCGCCGCTGGCCTACTCGGTCACAGACGACAACGAAGCAGCGTTCCTGTACGGGCGGATCACCACCTACTACCTGCTGGTGACCGGCTGGGCCGTGGCCGGGGTGACGCTGGAGGCGCGCAACATCATCGCGTTCCTGGCACCGCACCCGGGCTATCTGCAGGCCTACACGGCCGCTCCGTGGCTGTCGCTCGGCTGGGCGCTGTACGGGCTCTGGGTCGTGCTGCTGGTGATCGCCGGCCGCGCACACGTGACGCGCCGGAACTTCACCGCGGCGCTGGCCGGGCTGGCGGTCAACGTCGTGCTGTTGGTGGTGCTGGTGCCCCGCTGGGGAATCGCGGGCGGCGGGATCGCGCTGGCCGGCGCGTACGTCGCGATGCTGGGCGTCATGCACCTGCTGATCCGGCGCGCGTTCGCGGCCTCGTTCGAGTGGGGCCGCCTGGCGCACCTGCTGGTCGTGATCGGCGGGCTCAGCGTGGCCGGAGCACTGCTGCTCCCGCAGGTCGGCGCGGTCGGGCTGCTGACCCGCGCGGCCGTGTTCCTGGCGATCCCTGTGGTCCTGTTCGTGACCGGGTTCCTGCACGCCTCAGAGCTTGACGGCGCCCGGCGCCTGGTCGCGAGGCTCACATGAGGCCGCCGGTCAGCGTGGTCGTCCCGTTCGCCGGTGACGCCGTGGCAGCGAGCGCAGCTTTGGATTTGCTGCGCTCGCTGAGGCTCGCTCCCCAGGACGAGCTGATCCTGGCGGACAACTGCGGCGCTGTGGGGCCCCAGGACGACGTGAACGTGATCCGCGCGGACGGCGAGCGATCCCCCGCGCACGCTCGGAACGTGGGCGCGGCGGCTGCCGTGAACGACTGGATCCTGTTCCTGGACGCCGACACGCACGCGCCTGCGGACCTGCTGGAGCGTTTCTTCCCGGTTGCGGACAGGGTCGGTGCGGTCACCGGCGACATCCGTGGATATGTGAGCCGCCCGACGCTGGCCGCGCGCTATGGCGCGAGCCGGAACTTCCTGGGCCAGCGCTCCCACCTGGCCCACTACTACAAGCCGCGCGTGGCGGCGGCGGTGCTCCTGGTGCGCACTGCCGCGTTCCGCCAGGTCGGAGGGTTTGTCGAGGGCGTGCGCGCGGCTGAGGACACGGACTTCAGCTGGCGCCTGCAGGAGGCCGGCTGGGAGCTCGATTTCCGGCCTGACGCGGTGGTCGAGCACCAGTACCGGGAGAGCCTGTCTGAGCTGCGCCGCCAGTGGCGCGGCTACGCGGCCGGCGCACGCTGGCTTGAGTCGCGCTGGCCCGGCTACCACCCCGACCCGGGCCTGAACCGCTTGGCGCGGATCCTGTTGAAGCGGTTCTTCGGGGTAGGGCCGGGGGTTGGCGTGCGCGCCGACGGCCACGCCGCTGCTGCCCGGCTGGGGCGTGCTGAGCGTCTCCGGTTCTTCCTGGTGCAGTGCGTCCTCGGGATCGAGGAGCAGATCGGCTTGCGCATGTCGAATGAGGCGAAGTGACCGAGCTCAGCGTTGATCTGCTTGACCCGCCGGCCTACTCCCCGGCTTATGACCACGAGCTGGCGGCCGCGCTGGGGCGTGCCGGCGCGCGCGTGCGGCTGCTGACCAGCGCGTTTGCGTTCGCCGACGTGCCCTCACCTAGCGGCTACGCGCGTGAGGAGCGCTTCTACCGGCACGCCGTCGGGGGTGCGGGCTCGCGGCTGCGCGCGCTCTCAAAGCGCGCCCAACACGTCCCGAACCTGCTGAGCTACAAGGACCCGGCAGCGGTGGTCCACTGGCAGTGGACGCGCGGCCTGGACCTGGCCCTGGGACCCGAGCGGCCGACCGTCGTGACGGTCCATGACCCCCACGGCGCCGCCGGCCTGGGCCGGGCGGACGCGATCATCGTCCACACCGAACACGCGCGTGAGCAGCTGGCAGGCTTTGACAACGTGCACGTCGTGCCGCACGGGGCGCTGGCGCTGACGCCCGCGAGACCACGGTTCCACTCACGGCCGATGGTGCTGTGCTTCGGCCTGATCCGCCCGTACAAGGGGATCGACACGCTGCTGGCTGCCTGGCGCCAGGTTCACGGCGCTGACCTGTGGATCGTCGGGCGGCAG